>RFJF01000792.1 GCA_003695455.1 Chloroflexota bacterium | reverse complement strand
GGTTCTGGCAGACCGTGCGGCAGGGCTTTGCCAATGAGCGCCAGCATCACCTCAATTTCACGCAACCTGGCGGCGTCATCGGCGGGGATGACGGTGCGCACGGTCACCCGATCAAAATCCGGGGCCAGCGCCTCGATGACCGCGCCGCCGTAGCCGCACCGGTTGAACAACTCGGCCACGGTTTCGGCGGCTTCGCCGTTGATGCCCGGCACCGCAATTTCAACAAAATCCATTGTGTCTCCAAAAATAAACGGGCCGCCAGCCGGTTGCTCGCAGCCCGATGTTTGATGTGTCTGTTGGCAACCTACCCCCTGAATGCGTCGCGGAGGCGGTCAAAGAAACTTTTTTCGCGCTGCGGCACAACCTCGCGGTCAAGGGTGCGGCCCAGTTCAAGCAGCAGCCGACGCTGTTCCGGGGTAAGGTTGGTGGGCGTACGCACCTGAATGGTGACTACCTGGTCGCCGCGGCTGGAGGTAGAACCATCACGCCGCAGCCGGGGTACGCCCTTGTTGCGTAGCCGAATTGTATCGCCGGTTTGGGTGCCGGCGGGAATGGTCATCAGTTCTGTGCCGTCCAGCGTGGGCACTTCAACCTCGTCGCCCAGCGCGGCTTGCGTTACGTTGATGGCCAGTTCAAGGTGGATGGTGTCTTCCTGCCGCCGAAAGTAGGCGTGCGGTTTTACCCGAATTACAACGTACAGGTTGCCGGGCGGGCCGCCGTTCAGCCCGCTTTCGCCCTCGCCGGAGAGGCGGATTTGGGTGCCGTGGTCCACACCGCCGGGAATTTTTACGGACAGCCGGCGGGTTTTGACCACGCTGCCGCGACCTTTGCACTCACGGCAGGGGGTGGTGATGATTTCGCCCTGCCCCTGACAGCGCGGGCAGGTGCTGATGTTGATAAAAAAGCCGGCCTGCCGCCGAACTTCGCCGGTGCCGTTGCACTCCGGGCAGCGAATGGGTGATGTTCCCGGTTCGGCTTTGGAGCCGTTGCAGGTGGGGCAGGTTTCCTGGCGCGGCACTTCAATTTCGTGTTCGGTGCCAAAAACGGCCTCTTCAAATTCCAGAGTCAACTCGTAGCGCAGGTCTGCGCCGCGCCGGGGCCGGCGCGACTGGCGGCCGCTGCTGCGGCCAAAGCCGCCAAAGCCACCGAACACTTCTTCGAAAATTTCAAACGGGTCACGGAATCCGCCGCCGCTAAAATCAAAACCACCGCCGCCAAAGCCGCCGGTGTTACCCAGGCCGGCATGCCCAAAGCGATCGTACAGCCCCCGTTTTTGTTCGTCAGAGAGAACTTCGTAGGCTTCATTCACTTCTTTGAATTTAGCCTCGGCGTCTGCTTCTGTACTCACATCGGGGTGGTATTTGCGGGCCATCCGGCGATAGGCTTTTTTGATTTCATCGGCAGAGGCGTTTTTGCCCACACCCAATACTTCGTAATAATCTGGTTTACTCATAACAGGTCCGATTTGTCATTCGTCATTCGTCACTGGTCATTTGTTATTAGTGGTCAGTTGCAAGGGTAACTGCCAATGGGCAAATTGATTAATTTGATTCGGTGAATTCGCCTTCAACCACATCTTCGTCGCCGGAGGCATCGGGGCCGGGCTGCCCGCCGGGAGCCTGGTCGCCGTCGGGAGACGGGCCGCCGGCCTGCGCGCCGGGTGCGCCTGCCGCGCCGTACATTTCTGAGCCAACCTTTTGCAGAATTTGGCCCAAATCATCGGACGTGCGGGCAATGGCCTCGGAATCATCCTGTTCGATAGCCTTCTTCACATCGGCAATTTTGGCCTCAACTTCGGCCTTGAGGTCTGCGCTGATGTTTTCGCCCTGCTCGCGCAACGTTTTTTCTGCGGCAAACACCAGCGAATCGGCATGATTGCGTGTTTCAATGTTTTGTTTGCGTTTTTCGTCCTCTTCCTGATGGCGTTCGGCATCCTGTACCATCTGGTCAATTTCGGCATCGCTCAGGCCGCTGGAGGGGATAATTTGCATGCTTTGTTCTTTGCCGGTGGCTTTGTCTTTGGCGGTAACGTGCAAAATACCGTTGGCGTCAATATCAAAGGTAACTTCAATTTGCGGCACGCCGCGCGGCGCCGGCGGAATACCATCAAGAATGAACTTGCCCAGGCTTTTGTTATCGGCCACCATGGGGCGTTCGCCCTGAACTACGTGAATTTCTACCTGGGTCTGGTTGTCGGTGGCGGTAGAAAAGACCTGGCTCTTTTTGGTGGGAATGGTGGTGTTGCGGGAAATCAGCGGGGTTGCCACATGGCCCAGCGTTTCAATGCTGAGGGTAAGCGGTGTCACATCGAGCAGTAACACGTCTTTTACTTCGCCGCCCAGCACACCGGCCTGAATGGCGGCCCCAATGGCCACAACTTCGTCGGGGTTTACGCCTTTGTGCGGTTCTTTGCCAAACAGTTTTTTCACGGCTTCCTGCACGGCGGGCATGCGGGTTTGGCCGCCCACCAACACTACTTCGTTGATGTCACTGGTGTTGATTTTGGCGTCTTTGAGGGCATCGCGGCACGGCCCCAGCGACCGGTTGATGAGGTGATCGGTGAGTTGCTCAAGTTTGGCGCGGGTGATGGTCAGGTTGAGGTGTTTGGGGCCAGAGGCATCGGCGGTGATGAAGGGCAGGTTAATCTCGGTTTGCTGGGTGGTTGAAAGTTCAATTTTGGCCTTTTCGGCGGCTTCCTTGAGCCGTTGCAGGGCCTGGGTATCGCTGCGCAGGTCAATGCCTTCTTCCTTTTTAAATTCGGCGGCAATGTGGTCAATGACGGCCAAATCAAAATCGTCGCCGCCCAAAAAGGTGTCGCCGTTGGTGGCGTCTACTTCAAACACGCCTTCGCCCACATCAAGAATTGAAACATCGAAGGTGCCGCCGCCCAAATCATACACGGCAATGCGCTCGTCGCCTTTTTTGTCCAGCCCGTAAGCCAGCGACGAGGCGGTGGGTTCGTTGATGATGCGCAGCACTTCCAGCCCGGCAATTTTGCCGGCGTCTTTGGTGGCCTGGCGCTGAGAATCGTTAAAATAGGCCGGCACGGTGATGACCGCCTGCGTTACAGACTCACCCAAATAGGCTTCGGCGTCGGTTTTGAGTTTTTGCAGAATCATGGCGCTGATTTCGGGCGGGGAGTATTCTTTGTCGCCCATCACCACGCGCACATCACCGTTGGGCGCTTTTTTTACCTGGTACGGAATTTGTTTGAGAGCGTGTTGAACCTGGGGATCATCATATTTGCGGCCCATGAAGCGTTTGACAGAAAAAATGGTGTTTTTGGGGTTGGTTACGGCCTGCCGTTTGGCAACCTGGCCCACCATGCGTTCGCCGGTTTTGGGGTTTACAGCCACCACCGAGGGAGTGGTGCGGTTGCCTTCGGCATTGGGAATAATGGTTGGTTCGCCGCCTTCCATGACCGCCATGGCCGAGTTGGTGGTTCCCAGGTCAATTCCGATGATTTTTGCCATTGTTGGTTGTTCTCCTGAATGATGCAGTTTGTGTGTGTTGACGTATCAAAAATCGGGCCGGGGGTAACCCGGCGCCGGTTTTTGAAATTACTGGGCTACGCGCACCAGTGCCGGGCGGATCACGCGGTTGCCAATCTGGTAACCTTTGCGCAGTTCGGCAATGATGTCGTCGGTATCGTGGTCATTGTGCGGTTCGTAGCTGACGGCTTCGTGAAAGTTGGGGTCAAATTTACCGTCGGTGCTGATGGGCATTACGTTTTGCTCATCAAGAATTTTGTGCAGTTTGCGCTGCACCAGCCGGAACCCTTCAACCCAACCCACCAGTTGCCCGTCGAGTTCTTCCGGCAAATTCTGAAAGGCCAGGTCCAAATCATCCAGCGCGCTGATAACGCCTTGCAGCACATCAGATTTTATCCGGTCGCGCTGAAGTTTCATCTGTTCTTCCTGGCGGCGTTTAAAGTTAGCCAGTTCTGCGGCGGCGCGCTGCCAGTTTTCAAGGTTGCGGGCGGCTTCCTGCCGGGCCTCGGCCAACTGTGTTTCCAGGTCGTCGGCGGGGACAGAGGCCTCATCTCCAGCCGCTTCTGCGTTTTCGGCTGCGGCTTCTGTGGTTTCTAATTCTTCCGCCGGCGTCGTTTCTTCATTTTCTGCGGGCGGTCGGGCTTCAGCCGAATCCTGAACCTGCGGGTTTTCATGTTTTTCTGCAGCCGCGGCTTTTTTGGCCGTAGTTTCACTTTTTTTCTTTCTTGCCATCAATCATCCTCTTGTTAAAATATGTTGAGTTTGAAGTTAACGGGGAATATCGTACCCGTAAAGGTCGCTGATTAAATTACTCATCAGGTGCGACATATACCGCACCACAGACACGGTGCGGCTGTAAGGCATGCGCAGCGGGCCAAGTACGCCCATGGCTCCGGTTACGCCATCTTCTACGCCGTACCGGGCCAGCACAATGCCCACATCTGAAAATTCTTCCCATTTGCCTTCGCCGCCGATGATAATTTGCACGCCGCCGTGCTGCAGGGCTTCGCCCACCAGTTGATCCACAAGCTGGCGTTCTTCAAGCACCCGGATAAGCTGCTGAATGCCTTCGCGGTTTTTGAACTCCGGGTGGTTGAGCGTGTTCAGCAGACCGTCGCGGTAAATATCGCTGCTGCGCCGGGCCTCGATGCGCTGCATGGTGTCAACCACCACATCGCGCACAGTGAGCGCTATTTCATCTGTCAGTGATGCCGAGGCCGCAAGGATGGCTTTATAATCCAGCCCACTCCACAGGTCGGTGAGTTGCCGGGCCAGCGCGCCCAGCTCGCTTTGCTGCACGGGCGTATCAAATGTAAGAATTTGCTGTTTGAGCGTGCCGCCTTCCAGCACCAGCACCACCAGCACCGAGTTGTCTCGAATAGAAATCAACTCGACATGTTTAAAGTGGCACAGCGCGCTTTTTGGCGCAGTTACCAGCGAGGCGTTGCGCGAGGTGTGGGCCAGCACGGCGGCGCTCAGGCGCAGCCACTGGTCCAGTTCAAGCCGGGCCTGGTGAAACTGATGGCTAATCATGCGCTGCTCTTCATTGGGCAGCTCAACCTGTTCCATCAATTTTTCCACAAAATAGCGATATCCCAACTCGGTGGGCACCCGCCCGGCCGATGTGTGCGGCTGCATTAAATAACCCAACTCTTCCAGTCGGGCCATTTCATTGCGGATGGTTGCCGGGCTGACCCCAATGTTGTACTCCGTAACCAGTGTTTTGGAACCAACCGGCGTTGCGGATTTAATGTATTCCCGCACTACCAGACGCATAATATTCTGTTGGCGTTCGGTTAATTCTACTTTTTCCATATTCCCACGATTACTGGCACTCACAACCCAAGAGTGCTATTAGCACTCAACACATCAGAGTGCTAAAAATCGGAAAGAAATCATACCATAAAGTAGGGAGTTAGTCAAACAAGTGGAAATTTGAACCGCGCAACGGAAGAATCAAATATTTCGCCGCAAGCGGTAAAGTTTGTACAGCAGTGGATTGTAGACAAAATCAAATGCGCCCACGCTTTTTACCAGGTTGCCGCCAAAACCACGTTTAAAGCGATACACCCCCCACAGGCCATCGCTGCGGCTGGTGAATTCGGCTTCCAGCACGTCCGGCTCGGCGTTGGGAACGCCCCACAGGTCGTACCGGGCACAGCCGTGCTGTTTGGCCCAACGTATGGCTTCCCACTGGAGGAGATAGGGGGCCATCAAATTACGATGGCTGTTCGATGACGCGCCGTAAAAATAAAAGGCATCCTGCCCGTGTTTAAAAACCACCAGCGCCGCCAGTGGTTCGGCTTTGAATTCTGCCACCAGCAGCGCTCCGTGGTGGGGCGCAAAAAGACGCAGCGCCGTCTGATAATATTTCAGGCTGTGAATACCAAAGCCATCGCGGGTTGCGGTCTGGCGGGCCAGTTCAAAAAACAGGCCGGCGTCGGCTTCGCCGCCGTGTCGAACAACCACCCCTTTGCGGCGAGCCAACCGGATATTGTAGCGCGTTTTCTGCTTCATGGCCGCCAGCACGGCCTCTTCTGTGCTGCTGATATCTACAATTATACTGCTTTGCGGCTGGATGGTATCGGCGGGGATAAAGCCCAGCAAGTGCAGCGTGCCGGCAAAAGCATCGGGCCGCACCGCCGGCTGGCCTTTGGGGGCACAGCCTGCCAGCCAGAGGTGGGGTTCTATTTTAAGGAAGACGGCACGACGTTTTCTGGCCTCGGCGTGAATCACGTTGAATAACGTCTGGCACTCCTCAATGCTGTGCCAGTTGACCCACGGCCCCTTGGGAATGTAAGCAATTGTGAATCCCAATGGCAGGCGTTTGAACAAAATCTGGGCGGCAGCGCCCTCTGTACGCACTCTGACCGGAGTCCAGCCAAAAAAAGATTTCAATTGGCCCCAGTTGTAGCTTTGCAAAAAATGGCCGTTTGCACTGATTTGCTGCCATTCCGGCTGTGAAATTGATAGTGTCATAAGTTTGGCATTATACCACTGCCCCCGCCGGAACGGAAACAGTGTGACGGATAGAACAAACTAATTTTTACGTTCAAACAAGTTGTGCTAAAATTCGGTTGCTTTTTGCTCTGACCCATTGCCACGGTCCAAGCTTACATAAATATCTTATGACACAATGGTGCGTGTCTGAAAGTGAACAGTGATGTAATGAAATTCTATTGGACGGAGGGATTTTATGCTGCAAGAGTTTGAATTTGTTGGTGTGTTAAGCGCCATTACCCTCACCATCCCCATTGTGACCCTCTTAATTGCCTGGGCGCTCAGGCCCAAAAAACCCAACCCTGCAAAACAAACAACGTATGAATCCGGAATGGAAACCATTGGCGATGCCTGGGTTCAGTTTAAAGCCCAGTATTACATTTATGCCATCATCTACGTGGTGTTTGATGTAGAAGCCATTTTTCTGTTTCCGTTTGCGGTTGCGCTGCGGCAGTTGCCGCTGTACGCCCTGGTTTGGGCAGTTGTCTTTATTGTTTTGCTGGTTGACGGATTACTCTACGGATGGCGCAAAGGCGCGCTGCGCTGGAATTAGGATTTAGGGAGAAGCCTGTATGGATTGGTTAGTTGACTGGATTGCAAGTTTGCAAATCCCCTACCTTACCGAACCGGAAGCCCGGTTCCTGTCACACCTTATTTTTGCCAGCATTATTGCCGTGGCGGCCCCGGGGATGCTGATTATCCTCACCTGGCTGGAACGCAAAATCATCGGCCGTATCCAAAACCGGATTGGCCCCAACCGGGCCGGCCCGTTTGGCCTGTTTCAGGCCATTGCCGACATGATCAAAATGTTCACCAAAGAGGATATTACCCCGGCCAACGCCGACCGGGTAGTGTACAACATTGCGCCCGGCCTGGCTGTTATTTCCTCTATTTTGGTGTTTGCGGTCATTCCATTTGTACCCGGCTTCATCGGCGCCGATTTGAGTGTGGGCATTTTGTACGTGGTAGCCGTTGGCGGGTTTGGCACGCTGGCTATTTTGATGGCCGGTTGGTCATCCAACAACAAGTATGCGCTGCTGGGAGCGTTCAGGGTGGTGGCTATGCTGCTCACGTACGAGATTCCTATGGTCATGGCGCTTATTATTGTCACAATGGTAGCCGGCAGTATGTCAATGGCCCAAATAGTAGAAGCACAAAGCAGCATGTGGTACATCTTCACCATGCCGCTGGTTTTTCTCATCTTCTTTTTGGCCGGCGTAGCCGAAACCGGACGTTCGCCGTTTGACCTGATTGAAGCCGAATCGGAGATTATTGCCGGGTTCCACACCGAATACAGCGGCATTAAATTTGGGATGTTCATGATTGGCGAGTACGTGCACATGCTGGCCCTGGCTTTTCTGTCGGCAGTGTTGTTTTTGGGCGGCTGGCAAATCCCCTTTATTGATATTACCCAATTCCCGGGGCTTGTGTCGGCCATTTTGGGCTTTTTGTCTATCAGCCTCAAAACTTTCCTGTTTGTGTTTATTATGATGTGGTTCCGGGGCACGCTGCCGCGTTTTCGGATTGACCACCTGCAAAACATCGGCTGGAAATTTTTGGTGCCGTTGTCACTGGTGTTGCTGGTAGCGGTGGCGTTTGTGGTTCGATTATTTGCGCCCGGCAGCAGTTCCGCTGTTCCGGTGGTGCCCGGCGCGTTAAGCGCCCTGGGCGCTCCCGGCGAAGCCGTGGCCCTGCTGGCCGCTAACCTGCTGGTGCTTGCCGGAACCGTAAGCTTTGTTTCCCGGATGGCCCGGCGCAGCAAAAACCGGCAGTTACGGGCCGTGGCTGCGGTAGAGCCTGTTCCGGCCAAATAAGAAACTCTGTTATTCTTTCAGAAGGACTTGTTCTATGCCGTTTGAAATTCCGTTTGTACAAATTGTTTGGTGGGCCATGACCGCCTGCGCCATTGGAGGCGCCATTGGCGTGGTCAGCAGCAACAATCTGTTTCACAGTGCGCTGTTTCTGGTGCTTTCGCTGTTTGGCGTAGCCGGATATTACGTGCTGCTCAGCGCCGGTTTTCTGGCCGTGGTGCAGCTCATGGTTTACATTGGCGCCATTGTGATTTTGGTACTGTTTGCCATTATGTTCTCCCGGCGCATGATGAAACCCACAGAAGACGAAATGAACCGCCAGTGGCTGGTCAGTGTGATTGTGGCCGCAGCGTTGTTTTCGTGGTTGATTGTGGTAGTCAACTCTGTTAGCTGGCCCGTTACCAGCGCTGCCCCCACTGCTGACACCGTACTGCAACTGGGGCTGGCATTTTTGGGCAGCTACCTGATTCCGTTTTTGGTGGTGGGTGTGCTGCTTTCGGCGGCGCTGATTGGCGCCATTTTCCTGGCCCGGGAAAAAGTTGAAGCGGAGGAGATTTAGTTATGTTGCCCATTCCATTGTCCTGGTGGCTCACCGTTTCTGCAGCGTTGTTTTCAATTGGCGTTTTTGGCGCGCTCTCTCGCCGTAACGCCATTGGTATTCTGATGGGAATTGAACTGGTACTGAACGCCGTCAATGTAAATCTGGTGGCGTTTTGGCGGTACGTAATTCCGGCCAACGTTGAAGGACAAATCTTCGCCCTGATTGTTATTTCGGTCGCCGCCGCCGAAGCCGCCGTGGGGCTGGCCATTGTCATTGCCGTGTATCGCCGCCGCCACTCGGCCGCCGTAGAAGAGCTTGACATACTCAAACACTAATTCGGGAGTAGAAAGTAAGGAGTAGGGAGCAGAGTTGCCGCTCATTTACTTCACCTTCCTCCTTTACCCTTTGTAAAGTGAGACTCGCCTATGGATATCCTGTTTAATCTGATCTGGTTAATCCCCGTTTACCCGATGATTGCCTTTGCCGTCATCATTTTTGGGCTGAACCGCAACCAAAAAGCCAGCGCCGGGCTGGCCGTGGGCGCCATGGCGCTGGCCACGCTCCACTCGTGGCTTATTTCCTTCAGCGTGGTAGCCCAGCACTACGCCGACAAACACCACGGCATCCACATTGATGGCTGGCAGTTGGTAGTACCGTGGCTTCCCACCGGCTACAGCATCTTCAACATGGGCTTTGCCGTAGACGGTTTTACGGCCATGATGCTCTTTATGGTGCCGTTTGTCTGTATGCTCATCTTCATATACGCCTCTGAGTATATGGAAGGCTACGAAGCCGAATTTGGCCGCTACTCGCGCTTTTTTGCCTATGTTTCTCTGTTTGCCGCCGGCATGTTGATGCTGGTCATTGCCGATAACCTGTTGCTGCTCTTTATGGCCTGGGAAATTATGGGGCTGTGTTCCTACCTGCTCATCGGCTTCTGGTTTGAAAAAGAGTACCCCACCGCCGCCGAGGTAGCTACCCCGGCCAATCCGGTACAGGCCCTGCAATTCTGGAAATACGCCGGCCCCGATAAAATTGCGCCCCGACTGGCCGCGCTCAAAGCGTTTCTGACCACCCGCATCGGCGATGTGCTGCTCTTTTCCGGGATGCTCCTGCTGTGGAGCGCCGCCGGTACGCTCACCTTCCGCGACCTGTTTGAACCGGCCATGCTGGAACATCTGGCCGAAGTAACCGTGTTTGGCATCCCCGTGGCAACCGTCAGCGCCCTGCTCATTTTTGGCGGCGCGGTGGGCAAAAGCGCCCAGTTTCCGCTGCACGTCTGGCTGCCGGACGCCATGGAAGGCCCCACCCCCGTTTCGGCGCTCATTCACGCGGCCACTATGGTGTCTGCCGGTGTGTATCTGGTAGCCCGCATGCTGCCCCTCTTTGCCGTTACCGAACACAGCGTGGCCCTGCAATGGGTAGCCATCATTGGAGCGATTACTGCCGTGATGGGCGCTACCATTGGCATTGCCCAGTACGATGTAAAGCGCGTGCTGGCCTATTCAACCATCAGCCAGTTGGGGTATATGATGATGGCCCTGGGCATTGGCGGTTTTATGGCCGGCATTTTTCACCTGCTCACCCACGCCTTTTTCAAGGCGCTGCTCTTTATGGGTTCCGGCTCCATCATTCACGCTATGGAACACGGCGCGCACCACGTGCACGACCACCACACCGACCCGCAGGATATGCGCAACATGGGCGG
>RFJF01000791.1 GCA_003695455.1 Chloroflexota bacterium | reverse complement strand
TGATGGGGCTGCACCGCCACAGGCGGCAATTATCAGTACCAAAACGGTCAGCAACGAGAGTGTCCAAATAAATCGTTTGGTCATTATTTATCTCCTCCAATATTTTAGTGTTGAATAACAAGATGAATGGAAGGCACAGTTACTCTGCTGAAATCATCACCCCCTTTACGCTGGATTTTGGCGTCCGTTTAAAATAAAAACAGGACGCCCCATTGCATCCTGTTGATTTTACACCAAGTTTTGATTTAAACCAAAATTTAAAGTTTTCTCAAATTATGAGCCGGCAGCATCGGTGATGGTTACAAATTCACCACCCTGCACTTCTGAGATGCTAATGCGCGGGTCGGCGCAGTCACCGTTGGCATCACAGGAGAGCTTGCCGGTAATGCCGTCGAAGTTTTTGGTGGCGTAAATGGCATCGCGCAGCGCCTGGCGGCCAATCAACAAATTGCCGTCGGCGTCTTTTTGGGCAACGTTTGCAATGGCATCCAGCAAAATATTGGCGGCGTCGTAGGTGTGGGCGTGGAACGGAGCCAGCGCTTCGCTTTCGCCGGAAATTTCTTTGTAGGCTTGCAGGAATTTATCGTAGCGATCGCCGGTAAAGTTCAAATCCGGGCCGGACAGAATCATACCTTCGGCAGCTTTGCCCGCTACTTCAAGAAAATCGGCGGCTTTCATTCCTTCTGCGCCAGACAGGATGACGTTTTCCAGGCCGGCTACTTCCCGGGCTTGTGTGGTTACAAAACCACCCTCGGCAATGAAAATGGGGTAGTAAATGATGTCCGGGCTGCCGGCGGCAATCGAGGTCAGCACCGGGCGCATATCCGTGTCGCCCACATTCACCGCTTCCTGCGCGGTGATTTCGCCGCCCAGTTCTGCAAACGTGTCGGCAAATACTTGCTGAAGCTGTTCTGCGTAGGGGCTGCCATCGTGAATGGTGGCGGCTTTGCGGGCGCCGAGTTCGTTGTACACGTATTCGGCCATCACCCGGCCCTGCACTTTATCGTTGGGGGCTACGCGCAGAAACGCGGGCAGGTGGCTGGATTCGGCGGTGAGCGCCGGGGCCGTGCAGGATGATGAAATCATGGTCAGGCCGGCATCGTTGTAAATGGATGCAGCCGGGGTGCAACTGCTGGAGCAGGTGTGGCCCAAAACGCCCACAATACTGCTGTCGGAGGCGATTTTGGTGGCGGCGGTCTGCCCGCCTTCGGCGGAGCAGGCGCTGTCTTCAACCGTCAGTTCAACGGGAAAGCCGGCAATGTCGCCGCGTTCATTGATGGCGACTTCGGCGCCGTATTTTTCATCCAGACCCAGCACGGCGTTGGGGCCGGCAACTACCATGGCCGCCGCAATGCGAATAGGTTCGCCGGGGGCAACGGTAACGCAACCCAGCGCGTCGTCACACCCAACAGCTTCCACAGCCTCGACGGCTTGCTGCTGGCTGTCTTTGGCCGGCTGTGCTTGTTCTGTTGACGGTGCGCCACCGCCGCAAGCCGACAGAACCACGGCAACGGCAGCCACTGCTGTTAACAGTCCAACAAATTTTTTGCTCACTTTTCTCTCCTGAAAATTGAAATTTGCCAACCCGGAGGTTCGCCGGTCAGAATTTGGCGCAGCCCCGGCCCAAAAACAAAAGGAGTGCAACCGGTCTCCGATTCTATCGGCAGAGAACAGGCCCACTCCTTTGTGAAATTCAGGGCTATTATGTTGGCGTTTAATCAGGGATTATATCGCTTTAAAGCCGGGGGGGTAAGTGACATTTGTCATGCGCCAACGGTGACATTTGTCACAAATTATTTAAACTTTCGCGGTGACATATAACAAAAATTTTCAAATGTTTGGCTATGAAGCACAAATATTTTATTATGCAGATTTCTTATTAGCGAATGGCAATCTGGCTGCCGTCGGGTGTTTTCCACACATCAATCCGCACCGGAAAGGCATCTTTCAGTTCGTCAATGTGGGTAATGACAATCAGTTTTTCAAAATCGTTCTGAATCACGTTGATGGCCTCTACCAGCCGTTCCCGGCCCTGCGCATCCTGCGTGCCAAACCCTTCGTCAATCATCAGTGTTTGCAGCCGCGCCCCGGCCCGCCGGGCCAGCACCTTGCTGATGGCAATACGAATGGCAAAGTTAATGCGGAACGCCTCGCCGCCGGAGTAGAGTTCGTAATCGCGGGTGCCGGCTTCGTCAGAAATGAGGATGTCCAGTGTCTCGATGGTGCTGTCGCTGCTGACGGCCTCGCGCTGGGTTTCAAACCGAATATTCATCCGGCCGTCGGTCATCCGGCTGAGAATGGCGTTGGCCTCGTTTTCAATTTCCGGAATGGCGCTTTCAATCAGCAGCGCCTGCACCCCTTTTTTGCCAAATGCGGTTTGCAGTTCGCGGAAAATCCCCAGCGATTCGCGCACCTGCTGTAGTTTGTCATCCTGTTTGCTGCGCGATTTGGACAGGTAGGCAATGTGGCTGAGCTTCTGCTTGGCCGCGCCCACTTTTTCTTGCGCAAAACGGTACTCCCGCTGGAATTCATCCAGTTGGCGGCTGGCCTCGTTCAGCCGGGCAGAGAGGCCGGCAAATTCAGCCGTTTCCTGCTCCAGTTCTGCAATTTTGGTCTGGTCGGCGGCGGCCTGTTCGGTTAGCCGGGTGTGGCGCGCCCGGTCTCGCTCCAGCCGTTTTGTCTCTTGCGCTATGCGCTCTCCGGCGTGGGCCAGCGCCCGCGCTTCATCTTCAAAATGGTGTAACTCTGCCACCTGCTGCCGCGCCGAGTCATGTGCGGCGCTGTCGTACCCCAACTTTTTAAGTTCAGCCTCAACCACCGCCAGATTTGCCAGCGCGTCGGCAGCAAAATTGCGGCTGTCAAGTTGCTGCCTCAGTTCGGCCTGCTGCGCCTGCGCTGCGGCCAGTTTTTCGGCGTCGGCCCCGGCCTGCCGCACCGATTG
>RFJF01000790.1 GCA_003695455.1 Chloroflexota bacterium | reverse complement strand
CTTCCGGACTCTCCGGGTCCAGCGCCATTGCCCGGTCAATTGACTCTTTGGCGGCATCGTACTGCCCCATAGCGGTTTGGGCAATGGCCTGCCCGGCTAGCGGCCCGGGGTCGTTCGGGGCCAGGGCGGCGGCTTCCTGAAAAGAGGCCAGCGCCGCTTCCGGATTTCTTTCCGTGAAAAGTTGCCCTTCGCCCAGCCGCCCCCACGCCAACATTTCCCGGGGATTATTTTCAACCGCAGATTCCAGCGTGGCTATGCTGGCCGCATCGTCACCGGTCAGGCTTTGGGCATCACTCAGCCCAAAATAGGCCGGTAAAAAATGGGGGTTGGCCTCAATGGCCTGCCGGTACAAATCCATGGCCTGGTCATAATTTTTGTCTCGCATGGCGTTGTTGGCCTGCCGGGTGAGTTCCTGCGCCTCTTGTACATTGGGCGGCGCATCCGCCGGCGGTTGGTCGGCAGGTGGTTGGTCTCTGTCCGGAGGCTGGTCCGCACCGGGCGGGGGCTGGTCGGCGGGCTGTTCACCGGCGGGCGGCGGCGCATCCACGGGTGGTTGGTCGGCGGACGGCGCATCGGGGTTGGTAACCGGGCCGGCCACCGGCTGATTGTTGGGCGGTGTTGACTGGCGGTTGCGATTGCGTAGCAACAACAATCCTGCCAGAACCAGCCCAATCAGCAGCAAAATAGCAGCGCCGGCGCCGGCCCACACCCACCATGGAATTCCGCCTTTTTTGGCCGGCTGAACGGGTGGCGCAGGTGGACTGTGCAGCACGGTTTGCTGGCCCAGCGTGGTTTCAATGGCGGCCAGCAGGTCGGCGGCAGTGGCGTAGCGGTCATCCGGGTTTTTGGCCAGCGCCTTGAGCAGCAAACGTTCAACGGCGGGGTCAATTTTGGGGTTGATATCGCTGGGCAGGGGCAGCGGTGTGTAAATGTGGTCATGCACGGTGGCAAAGGGTGTGTCGGCGTTGAACGGCACGCGCCCGGTTACCATTTGATACAGCACCACCCCCAGCGAGTAGATGTCGGTGCGGCCATCAATATTTTTACTGCCCTGTGCCTGTTCCGGGCTGATGTACTGCGGCGTACCCACCATTACATCGTGCGAGAGGGTGCTTTCGCCGGCCTGCACCATGCGTGCCAGCCCAAAATCTGTTACAAATACACTGCCATCTTTGGTAATCATAATGTTGCTGGGTTTTATGTCTCGGTGGAGTACGCCCTGCTTGTGGGCGTAATCCAGCGCCTGGCACACCGGCCTGATTAACCGCACAATTTGCTCGGCGGGCAGAGGTTCGCCGTCCAGATTGGGCTTGAGGGTATGCCCCTCAATAAAGCGCATCACCAGGTACGGCTCGCCGTGATGTTCATTAAAATCATACACGGGGATGATATTGGGGTGTTCCAGATTAGCCACAATGCGGGCCTCGCGTTTGAAACGTTCAAAAAACTGGGGATCGGATTTGAAGGCCGGGTGCAGTACCTTGATGGCCACATACCGGTCCAGCGAGGGGTGATACGCCTTGAACACGGTTGCCATTCCGCCGCTGCCCAGTTGTTCAATCACGCGATAGGGGCCAACATTTTCGCCGGGTGAAATTGACATTGTTTGCACATCCTCTGTTGGTTGGATAATCAACGTTGTTTTCAATTATATGGCCCAAATGTTAAATTTTCAATATGCCAATGGTAATTGTCCCTATTTTTTCACGCCGATGTTGTGCCGGCGTTAAAAAAGTGCAAAAATTCTGTAAAATCTACCTGAATCAAAAAAGCCGCAACACGGTGCGCGTTGCGGCTTTAATTTCGGGTGGGTGCGGCGTTATTCCAGCCCCGGCACGGGGAACCGGGCGCACAGGCCGGCGGTAACTTCCCGGATTTGGGCCAGTTTGGCGTCGTCGTGGGCGTGGTACAGCGCGTCAAGAATGCACTGGGCCACCACTTCCATTTCGGCTTTGCGGAAACCGCGGGTGGTGATGGCCGGCGTGCCCAACCGGATGCCGCTGGTTACATTGGGCGGCGCGGGGTCAAAGGGAATCATGTTTTTGTTGATGGTGATGCCGGCTTTGTGCAGGGCGTCTTCGCCTTCCTGGCCGGTAATGTTGGCCGGGCGCAAGTCTACCAGCATCAGGTGGTTGTCTGTGCCGCCCGAAACCAACCGCAACCCGCCCGCGATGAGCGCGTTGGCCAAAACCTGGGCATTGTCAATGACGGCCTGCTGGTACTCTTTAAATTCCGGCTGGAGCGCTTGTTTAAAGCCTACGGCCTTGCCGGCAATGGCGTGCATCAGCGGCCCGCCCTGAATACCGGGGAACACGCCGCGATTGATCTTTTTAGCCAGACTCTTGCGGCACAAAATCATTCCGCCGCGCGCGCCGCGCAGAGTTTTGTGTGTGGTGGTGGTTACAACATCACAGTAGGGTACGGGGTCCGGGTGGAGTTTAGCCGCTACCAGCCCGGCAATGTGGGCCATATCCATCATCAGGTAAGCGCCCACGCTGTCGGCGATTTCGCGCAACCGGGGGAAATCAAAAAAGCGCGGGTAGGCGCTGGCCCCGGCCAGCAGCAGTTTGGGTTTGTGTTCCAGGGCCAGTTGGGCAATGTTATCGTAATTGAGTTGCTCGGTTTCCGGGTCTACGCCGTAATGCACAAAATTGTAGTAGTGGCCGGAGTAATTAATCTTCATCCCGTGAGAGAGGTGGCCGCCGTGGTCCAGTTTAAAGGACAGCACCGTGTCACCCGGCTCAAGCAGCGCGATGTAAACCGCGGCATTGGCCTGCGCACCGCTGTGCGGCTGAACGTTGGCGTATTCCGCGCCAAACAGCGCTTTGGCACGATCACGGGCCAGGTTTTCTACCACGTCCACGTGTTCGCAGCCGCCGTAGTAGCGCCGGCCGGGGAGGCCTTCGGCGTATTTGTTGGTCAGCACCGAACCCTGCGCCGCCATCACCGCAGCGCTGGTGTAATTTTCCGATGCAATCAGCTCTATCTGGTCAAGCTGGCGGCGGCGTTCGGCCTTGATAACCTCCCAGACTTCGGGGTCTGCCTGAGACAGCAGTTGGTCGGCGGCGGACACCCGCGGGTTTGAAATTTGGTGTTTTACAGTTTCTGCCAGCATAAATTAGCCCCCTTGCTCAAAAAAACAAGCCTGGTTGCGGCCAGGCTTTTGTGTACAGTGGGCGGTACAAGACTCGAACTTGTGGCCTCCACGATGTCAACGTGGCGCTCTAACCAACTGAGCTAACCGCCCGAACAATCAGCAATTATATTCTGCCCCGCAGAAATACGCAAATCTCTTTTCAGAGAAATTTTGCCGGGTTTGGCAACTGTGACTTTTTCACTATTGCCTGCTTGCCCGAATTTTGTATCATTAAAACCGAAGTGCCACACACTACTGGGAGGTTGTTCACATGGGAAATAGCGTTGTTTTTGGTTCAAATGCGTGGGTAGAGCGTTTGTGCGACGAGATAAACCGCAGCGAGTCGTATCAGCGGGCGGCCAAAAGCTGGGAAGGTGACTTTTGCTTTATTGTTGAGCCGGACAGCCAGGTCGCAGAACCTATTTGCATGTACATGGATTTGTACCACGGCCAATGCCGTCGGGCCTTTATTGTTGATGACGTCAACGCGCCGGAACCGGAATTTAAGGTGAGCGGCTCAATGCACGTTTGGCAGGCCGTGGTTCAAAAAAGGCTCGACCCCATCAAGGCCCTGCTCACCCGCAAACTCAAGCTGACGGGCAACTTGGGCAAAATTATGCGCAACGTAAAAGCCGCCAACGAACTGGTTAACTGCACCACCAAATTTGATACCGAATTTCCGGCGGGCTGAATCAGCCGCCGGCCAGGGCGTTGATTTTCTGCGCCAGCAACACATCACGGCGGCTGAGGCCGCCGCACTCGTGAGTGGTCAGGTCAATCACCACCCGGTTCCACACGTTAAACCATTCCGGGTGGTGGTTGGCTTTTTCGGCTTCCATGGCTACCTGCGTCATAAATCCCCAGGCCTGCACAAAATCCCTGAATTTCAGCTCGCGGTGAAACTTGCCGTCCTTCAATTCCCAGCCGTCAAGTTCTGCCAGCGCCGCCTCAATTTCTCCCTGCGATAATTTTTGAACCGCCACAGTTTGCCTCCGTTCTGCTAATTCTCACAAACGTATTTTACCCGCCCGGTGCGGGATTCCAATTTTGAGGCGAAAATTTGGCAAATGCTTGACATTCCCCGCCGATTTCGGTATCGTTATGTTAAGAATTGTTGCCGGTTGCCGCCGTTTATTTTGCAGAAGCCAGTTTAATTTGCGGCACAGTCACCAGAATGAAAAGGAGTAAATTATGGCCTCACTATTTACATCGTTGGTGCAGAAAATCCAGACCGCAACCAATGCGGCGCTGGCTGCCGAGGAAAGCCGGCTCTTTGAGGATTTGAATGCCCTGGTGGGCAAGCTCGATTCTGCTGCCCGTGAGGGCATTCAGTACGCCGCGCAAAAAAGTTACCAACCTATTCTGTCAAAGCTTGAAAACGGCCAGCCGCTGACTACCGACGAGCGCGAATTGTTGAAAATGCTGGTGGTGGGCCGGGCCAACGCCTACATCAAAACTGAAAACGATCTGGAAAACTGGCGCACCGAAATTCGCCGGCTGGCCGCTGAATTGGCCAATGCCGAAGCCGGCGGGCTGGATACCATCGAACAGCTACTGCACGTGCGCGCTCTGTGCCGCGATGCCGCCGGTGTTTTGCCCGATATTGCCTTTTACTACCGCGAACAGGAGCGCGTGCGCCGGTTTGAATCGGCGTTGAGCGGCAATTTAAGCGCAGAAGACGGCAAAATTCTGGCCGATGTTCTCCGTGCCATGATGTCCGCAGAGAATATGTAACCGTCACCGGGAGAAATTAAATGCCCACCCCCAACAATGTTGATGCCAAAATAGATGCGCTGCTCAACGTGGCCGCGCAGTCGTTCAAAGCCGAAAGCGCCGCCGGCTACCGCCAATTTCAAGCCGAAGTTTCGGCGCTGGAGGGGCTGGCCCGCGAAACCTTTCAGGCCAAACTGGACGAAATGTACTGGCCCATCCTGCAAAAACTGGAAAACGGCCGGCCGCTGACCACCGCCGAACACGACATTTTGGAACTGCTGATGGTGGGCGAGGCCAAATATTACCTGAAAACAGAGACCTCCGTAGAAACGTGGCGCGCCGAACTCAAACGGCTCATCGAAGACATCAAAAAACAGCAAGCCGCCGGGCTGGATGAAATTGACAGCCTGATGCGTCTGCGCGCCCTGTGCCGCGAGGCCCTGCGTATTCTGCCGGATTTGGCTTTTTATTTTGGCGAGCTGGAACGTGTGCGCCGTTTTGACGAGGCCACCCGTGGCGCAATTGATGCCGATACCCGGCGTGCGCTGGCTAACCTCATCAAGGAAATGATGGAGTCTGACGAACTGTAGGGGGAAAACATGCTTGTTATCATCAGTGATTTGCACCTAACCGACGGCACATCCGGCGAAACCATCAGCGCCGGCGCGTTTCGCATTTTTCGGCAGCGGCTCAGTGACAT
>RFJF01000789.1 GCA_003695455.1 Chloroflexota bacterium | reverse complement strand
GGCCAGCTCACCCTGGCGCATCTGAACGATTACCGGAATCAGATGTTGCATCAAACCAGTTTATGGTCCGGCGATACGTGCGAAGCGCTGCTGAATTTCCCCTACGAGCCGGTCCAAATATTTGCCTTGATGTATCTCATTCGGCGCGGCTTACCGGCCGGCGGTGAAACCATTTTGCGGCGCGTAAAAGATCATCGTTTTTCAGATATCGATGGGGTTGACTTGTTTGAGCTCAATGTTGATTACGCTGCCGAGTTCCTGTCAACCCAACTACAAGACCCAGACGCACGCCGCCTTTTCTTGCGTCTGACCGAACGAGACCCGGAACGACAGTGGCCAGTGTTGGTGGTTCAGCGGGGCCATTTTGTGCGCAACTGCGCCGGCTGGGGTCGGATTGACCGAGTAGAGTCATTGGCCGATGGACAGGTCGTCGATCAATTTCTGGGCAGCGACACCGGCTATCGATTGCACGTCACCTTGCGGCCCAACCACGATAAATTCCCGGCGGTAGTTGAAGTTTTGAGTAATCATCAGCGCCTCAACGTTCCACCGGATGTTAAATTAAACCGCTGCACCCGTTCACCGGCGTGTTGCTTTGCTACGCCCGATGTGAATTTGTTATACAATGGTCACAATCGTGCCGCCCATGACGGCCTGCGTGCCCAGTTTGAGTTAAAAAATTCACCCCTGCGGTCTGTGAAGCCCGTTGAATACCGGCTGCGTGCCCCCATAAATATCCTTGAATAGTGACAGGAGAATGCTTGTGCCAGCTCAATTACACCCGTTGAACACTACCAATCTTATCCGCAACAGCTACATTCGCTATCTCAAAACCACTTACCCCTTTCAAGGGCAGCACCTTCGTGATCAATTCTGGCAAGCCTTGGAACAGCCGGAACTAATCGTGAAAGGACCGCTGCTGGAAGCTTCGCCCCCATTCAAAACCGGACGTAGTATCGCCCAACTGGTCGAGGATGGTGTGCTGCACCCAACATTCCGCCAACTGTGCGGGCCGGCGCTGCCTTGGAATCGGTCACTTTATTTGCATCAGGACCAGGCCATTGCCAAAGCCGTGCAGTACAACCGAAATCTGGTGGTTGCCACAGGTACTGGCAGCGGTAAAACAGAAACTTTTCTCATTCCCATTCTGGATGCTTTGCTACGTCAGCGACAGGCGGGACAATTGGGGGCGGGGGTGCGCGCCCTGCTGCTCTATCCAATGAACGCACTGGCCAACGATCAGCTCAAACGGTTACGCCGAATATTGGCAAACTTCCCGGATTTCACCTTTGGCCGCTACACCGGCGAAACAAAACAATCCTATCGAGATGCCGAAAAGAGCTTCTACGAGCAATTTCCCGGCGAACCATTGCTACCTAATGAACTGATCTGTCGTGATAATATGCGCGACACACCGCCTCACCTGCTGCTTACCAACTATGCGATGTTGGAATATCTGCTGTTGCGACCGGAAGATAACGCCTTTTTTGACGGTGAATACGCTCAGCAGTGGCGCTTCATCGCCCTGGATGAGGCCCACGTGTACGATGGCGCTTCGGGCATAGAAATTGCGATGCTGCTACGCCGGCTAAAAGACCGTGTGGTCAACAGCGAGCCGGGCCGGCTGCGCTGTATGGCCACCAGTGCCACAATGGGCCGCGGACGCGAGGATTACCCCAAGG
>RFJF01000788.1 GCA_003695455.1 Chloroflexota bacterium | reverse complement strand
CCTCTGTTAAACAGCGCATACGCGCCGCCGGCCAAAATGAGAATCAGCAACACAATCACCACGCCAATGGCCCACATTGGAACGGCAACATTGCTTGTGGGCGATGGCAAGGAGGCAGAAGGCGGCACCACAGAGGTGTGTGCGCCGGGGGTCTGCAAAACTGTTTTGTCCGGGTCAGGCTGGGGAACGGGCGCGGCAGCCGGCAGCGGTTGTTCGGCCAGGTCCACCGCACGCAGGGCAGCGGCCATTTCGGCGGCAGATTGGTAGCGGTCATTGCGGTCTTTGGCCAGCGCCCGTTTGACCACGGCGGCCAGACCGGGCGGTATATCGGCCTTGATTTGATTGATGTCCGGCGGTTCTTCGGTGACGTGTTTCATCAAAATGGAAACGGTGGATTCGTCATCAAATGGAGCCGCGCCGGTAATCATTTCAAATAACATCACCCCCAGCGAGTAAATATCGGTGCGGGCGTCGGGGCGCTCGCCGCGTGCCTGTTCCGGCGACATATATTTGGCGGTGCCAATAATGGCGCCTGTGGCGGTATGCTGGGCGGTACCCAGCATTTTGGCTACACCAAAATCCATCAAAACCGGTTGTCCGTTGGGGTTGAGCATCACGTTGGCCGGTTTCAGGTCCCGGTGAATCATCCCCTTGTCGTGCGCATAGGCCACGGCATCGCAGATGGTAGCCATAATTTTAACGGTATCGGCCAGTTCAAATTGCCGGTTAGAGTCATTCAGGCTTTTTAACCGGTCCTGCAATGTTTCTCCGGGAATAAATTCCAGCACCATGTAGTAAACGTCGCCATCGTGGTTAAAATCAAAGACCTGAATGATGTTGGGGTGGCGAAGTTGGGCTACGGCGGCGGCTTCCTGTTCAAAGCGGCGCACAAATTGTTCATCGCTGGATAGGTGGGGGTGGATGAGTTTTACGGCCACGGTGCGGCGCAGATTGGGGTCGGTGGCTTTGTACACCGACGACATTCCCCCCTGGCCCAACAGAGATTCAATTTTATAGCGACCACTGATGGTGTGCCCAATCCAGCTTGGATGCGACTTTGGTTGGCTCATGTGGCAACTCCGGGAGAAAATTTGGCAGCACTGTTTGAGGAATTAGCAGAATAGCATTATTCGGTCCGCTAATTTCAGGTTGCCGGATAACATAAAAAAGTATACGGTCAATGGCAGGGAACGTCAAGTAACCAAATCTCCTAATTTAAGCTGGTTTAAAAAGGGCTTGTCCTGCAATTGCAGCCATCGCTCTGCCGTTGTAGTTTAAAAAAGAAAGAACCCGCGCTGCCACTACGCGGGTTCCTTACGGGAGGGAGAGGGGGTATCTCTTATTACCTTTCAGGGTAATTAGAGCTTAATCATACAATACAACCTGAATATTAAAAACAGATGAATTTTCGATGAAAACCTAATAATTCTCTAACTTTTTTCAAATCTTTTTGCCGGATGATTCTTGGCGGGCCAACGCTTGCAAATGGCGCGAGATATGACATAATTAAAACCACACTTGAAAAACGGGAGATACCTTATGCGTCGTCCTGGAATTTGGGTTGCCAACGGCAGCCCCGGCGATGTTTCGCAGATGTACAGTTGGCGGCCAGGCGCGGTGGCCGGCATGTTTGATTACCTCATCCAAAATGATGTGGCGGGCTACAAAGCCGCGTACCCCGATGTGCCGGTGATTGTCAGGTTTGCGCATCCGCAAAACTGGCGCCAAAATCCCGCCGAATCGGCTCGCCGGTTGGGGCAGGCGGTGGCGGGTGCGTGGCCCCAACTGCAAGCGTTGGACCCCTACGTTTATTTTGCCAACCACCTCAACCTGCACTATGAAAACGGCGACCCCAACCCGGCCAACCAGCCGCAATACACCACCCCGGAATTTTACAAAGAATATGCCCACTGGGTTCGCCTTACCGCCGATGTGATTAAAAACGCTGTGCCGGAAATGAAGCTGGTTACGCCGCCGTTTGCCTTTGGATTTAACGAAGACGGCTCGCCCACCAGCAACGG
>RFJF01000081.1 GCA_003695455.1 Chloroflexota bacterium | reverse complement strand
GGTTTCGGTGCAGGTGGCAGCCGGCAGGGTTACCGAGGCAGCCGGCAGGGTGATTAAGGCTTCGGTGCAGCCCGGCAAGGTGCAAACGGGATCAACGCCGGAGGTGCTGAAGTAGGTGATGCCGTCAACGCCGTCGGCGGTAAAGCGGAAGTTGCCGGCGGGCAGGTTGAACTCAACCGTGCCGCTGATGTTGGTGGTGCCGGTAACGGGCGTTGCCAGTCCGGCCACGTCATCAAACACCGTTACCACCTGATTTTCCAGCGGGTTGCCCACGCTGTCATGCACGGTCACGGTTACGGGGCTGACTGCCGCCAGCACCAGTGACGAGGTGGTGCAGGTAGGTACATTGCAGGTGGCGCTGAGGTAGGTGGTACCGGACATAACCCCGCCAAACTGGTAGGCGTCTTCGGCCAGGGTAAAGCTGACCGTGCCGCTGATGTTGGTGGGCGCCGAGATGGTGGTGGCGCTGGTGATGCCGTTGGTATCTACCGTGTACACCTGAACGTTCTGGCCGCCAACCGGGTAAACGCCGTCGGTCACGGTTACATCAACCATTCCAAAGACCGGCATGGTGATGATGGCCGTGGTGCAGTCGGGGGTGGTGCAGGGGGCGGGAACGCTGCCGTAGGCGGCGCCGTTGGCATCGTAGGCCCAGAACAGGTAGTTGTTGGAGTTCAGGTCAAAGCTGACGGAACCGCTGATGTTGGTGGTGCCGGAGATATTCTGGTAGACGTTGGCATTGTCAAAGACGTACACATCCTGGCCGGCCACGTCTGCGCCGGTGGTATCTACCACGGTAATTTCAACCGGGGTGTACATAAACAGGCTGGCCGCGGTGCAGGTTGGCACGTCGCAGGCAGCGCTGCTGTAGCTGCCAAAGGTATCGCCGGCATAGAATTTGTAGGTATTGGCCGTCAGGTCAAACGTCACCGTACCGCTGATGTCGGTGGTGTCAGAAATGGTGGTGGCGGTGGTGATGCCGTTGGTATCTACCGTGTACACCTGAACCTTTTGGCCGGGCACTTCTGCGCCGCCCGCGTTGGTCACGGTTACGGTGATGAGATATGTTGGCACGGGCACGCTAAAGCTGGCGCTGGCCGAGTCGTTGGCCGGGTTGGGGTCGCCTTCCACGGCGCTGGCTTCGGCGGTGTTCACAACCGTATCACCCTCGGCCGCAGTGACCGTGGCGGTGATGTTCAGCGTGGCAGACGCGCCGTTAGCCAGCGGGCCAACCGTCCAATCGCCGGTGTTATTATCGTATGTGCCGGTTGTGGCCGTGGCAGTACCAAAGCTCACGCCGGCGGGCAGGGTATCAGACACCACCACGCCGGTGGCCGCATCCGGGCCGTTGTTGGTGACGGTAATGGTGTAGGTTACCACACTGCCGGGCGCGGGTGCGGCGTTATCAACCGTTTTGGTCACGCCCAGGTCGGCCTGGTTGGTCACGGTGAAGTCCACACTGGCCGAGTCGTTGGCCGCGTTGGGGTCAATTTCATTTCCGCCCACAGTTGCGGTGTTGGTGACAACCGCGCCGTTGGCGGCATTGACCGTGGCGGTGATGTTCAGCGTGGCAGACGCGCCGTTGCCCAGCGAACCGACGGCCCACTCACCTGTGGTGGTATTGTACGCGCTGTTGCTGTCATCGCTGACCCAACTCACGTCGCCGGCGGGCAGGGTGTCAGTCACCACCACGCCGGTGGCCGTATCCGGGCCGTTGTTGGTGACGGTAACGGTATACTTTACCACACCGCCCGTTGCCGGGGCGGCGTTATCAATTGTCTTTGTCACGCCCAGGTCGGCCGCCGGCAGGTTGGTGACGGTGATGTCTACGCTGGCCGAGTCGTTGGCCGCGTTCGGGTCGGTTTCAGTACCGCTTGCCGCAGCCGTGTTGGTCACCAGGGTGCCGTTGGCGGCGGTGACGTCTGCGGTAATGTTCAGCGTGGCAGACGCGCCGTTGGCCAGATTGCCAACCGTCCAATCGCCGGTAACGGAGTCATACGCGCCGAGGCTGTCATCGCTGACGTAGACCACGCCGGCGGGCAGAAGGTCATTGACCGTCACGCCGGTGGCGTCATGGGGACCGTTGTTGGTGATAATAACGGTGTACACAATGGTACTGCCGTTGGGCGGCGCGGCGTTATCAACCGATTTACTGACCGCCAGGTCGGCAATGTTGGTAACGGTGATATCCACGCTGGCCGAGTCGTTGGCCGTGTTCGGGTCGGTTTCGGCGCCGCCAACGTTGGCCGAGTTGGTCACAACCGTGCCGTGCGTTGCCGGATCAACCGTGGCGGTGATGTTCAGCGCCACCGTGGTGTTGCTGACCAGTGAACCGATGGCCCACTCACCTGTGGTGGTGTTGTACGCGCCGCCGCTGTCGTCGCTGACCCAGGTCACGCCCGCGGGCAGGGTGTCGGTCAGCACCACGCCGGTGGCGTCATTGGGGCCGTTGTTGGTTACCTGAACCGTGTACACAATGGTGTCGCCGCTGGCCGGGGTGGCATTGTCAACCGCTTTGCTCACACCCAGGTCGGCTTCCGGCGGGGGCGGAGGATTGGTGACGGTGATGGCTGCACTGGCCGAGTCGTTGGCCGCGTTCGGGTCGGTTTCGGCGCCGGTGACGCTGGCCGAGTTGGTCACAACCGTGCCGTCCGCTGCCGGATCAACCGTGGCGGTGATGTTCAACGCCACCGTGGTGTTGCTGATCAGCGAACCGATGGCCCATTCACCTGTGGTGGTGTTGTACGCGCCGCCGCTGTCGTCGCTGACGTAGGTCACGCCCGTGGGCAGGTTATCGGTCAGCACCACGCCGGTAGCATCGGTAATGGTGCTGTTGTTGGTGACGTTGATGGTGTAGACAACGGTGTCGCCGCTGGCCGGCGTGGGGTTGTCTACCGTTTTGGTCACGCTCAGGTCAACCGGCCCCTGGGCAAAAGCGGGGGCCGCCACAACCGCCAGCATGATGGCAATTGCCAGCGTGAGCGCGCCTGTCAATCTTCGTAATTTAGTGTTCATAAGAGTCTCCTTTAACTTTCTACGCGCCTACTGGCAGTTGTTGGGCGGCGGCGGGTTGACACGCATGAAGGTGATAGGCCCTGACATAGGCGTGCCCCATGCGGTAAGTCGCTGCAAACCGTGGTCGTGAGAAATCAGGTAGTATTCGCCGCACGCAGTCAGAGAGGTGGTGCCCACCGGAATGGCTCCGTTGGCATCGCCCAGGTAGGGGCTGCCGCTGTACAATGAGCCAAAGCCGGCGTTTTGCACGCTGGGAATTTGAACCGGGATGGGGTTGACGTTTGGGTCATAACCGGCTACGTCTTGCCAGTGGAAAACGCCGTCCCAGGTTTGGCCCGGCCCCACCGGCAGCGAGAACTTTTCCCAGGCCATGTCGGCGTCGGTGTTTATGTCTTCTGTCGGCTGGCCGTCGCGGCCGATGATGAGCGAGTTTTTGGCGTGCGGGTGCATAGGTACCACACTGGCGCCGGCATTGGCAAAACGTTCCAGCGCGTTCAGCGGGTTGGAGATGGCATCATACGGCTCAATCACCGCCAGCGAGCCGTAGGGCTGGCTGGGCAGCCACGAGGCAAAGTTGGGGGCAATGGTATCCGGGAAACCGCGGCCGTTCAGCATCCAGTAGCGGGGGTGGTAGTTATCCATGTTAAAGTTGATGGGCCGGTTGTTTTCCATAGCCCGCTCTACTTCCTGGTTCAGCATCGGGTCAATTTCCGAGAACAACACCATAAATTCGGCATTGGGGTTGAATTCGCTGTCGGCCCGGTTATAGGCAAAATTGGCGCCCATAGCGGGGCGAACCACCAGCATACCAAACAGCCCCATCCGCACCTGAACGGCGGGGTCGGTGCCGCTCTGGTAGAGGAAGGTGCCGGGTTTTGAGGCCGTAAAGTTGTAGGTAACACTGCCGCCGTTGGCCAGGGCCGGGGCCACGTTGGTCAGCGAGGTCAGGTTGCCGCCGGCATCGTACTGGGGCTGAACCGGTTCGCCGTCGGCCGTCACGTTATCCTGGCCGGGGAACATGATGGAAACATCAACCGGCAGGGTGTTGTGCAAAATGATAGTCACATTATCGCCCTCATTCACGCACAGTACCGGGCTGGGGTGCTGAAACGGCTTGCCGATTTCAGAATAGCCCCACATATAGACCACGTTATCATCCGGGGTGCCAATGTAGCCCGTTTCGGTGGTCAGGGTGAAGATGGGATTGCCGGGGGTGCTGGTGGTGCACACAATGCCCTCGCTGGGCAACGTTGTCTGCGCCGCTGCGGGCCGGTGGTTGAGGGCAACCAGCGCTGCCGCGGCAACCACAAAGATAGCCGCCACAACCCACTCCCATCGCATAGTTTTGATCTTCTTGTTCTGCATTTTTTTGCTCCTTCTCGTCACTTTCTCGCGAGCCTAGGTCAACGGTTCAGTTTGCGGGGCCAATGTGCCGGCGGGGTAAACATGAACTTCGGTCATTTGCGCCCCCGCTCCGGTGCCGTTGCCCATAGCCAGTGAGTTGCGGTTGTAAAAGAGGTATTTATCGGGATTGCCACCCTGATGGGAGGGGGCTTCAAAGATAATATCAAAGGCTTCGCCGGGGCCAATGGAGATGCTGTCGGTAAAGTAGCTCAGGTCTTCACCGTTGCGGCCTTTCAGCAGGGTAGCGTCTTTGCCCACCACCCGCATTTTTATGCCGGCCATGCTCATGGTTTGCCGCAAAAAGCCCAGGTTGGCCAGGCGGATCAAAACCCGTTCGCCTTCGTTACACGTTACCAGTGATGAGTAGGGCTGGAACTGCAGTTCGGGGCTGCCGGACGGCGGAGTCAGGTCGGTGCCGGTTCGGTTGGGGTGGGCGAAGTCGACATAGCCGTTGGGCTTCAGGGTATCGGGGTAAACCCGGCCGTTGAGCAGGTAGTAGTTGGGTTTGTAGTCGCTCCACTCCGGTAACTGCACGTGCGAGAAATCCCAGTGGGCTTCGGACCAGACGTCAGAGAGCAACATCGGGAACTCGCGGTCGTAGCCGGTGGAGCCGTCGCCGTCGTTGTAAACAAATTTGGTGAAGCCATTATGGTTGGTGCCGTTTTGGGCCGGGGTAACAAAAACCAGGCCGGTCATGCCCAGGTGTACGTGTTCAACCTCTTCTACGTGGCAGTGGTACATGTAGGTGCCCGGCATAGGGATATCGAACACGTAATCAAAGATGCGGCCAATGGGCACGGCAATCGAGGTGTTTGGCTCGCCGTCAAAGAAGGGGATGGCGTTGCGCCGCCCGTGGAAGTGGATGGTGTGGTCATCAATTAAATCCGGGCGCATACCTAAGCCCAGGTTTGTCAGCCGCGCGGTAAATTCCGTATCCTGCGGGAACCAGAACATCGGGGCCGGGTGCTGGACCTTCATTTTCTGGCTTTCGATTTCACCGGACTGCAAACCGGTCAGGTTGGCAAAGCCGAACATATAGGTGTTAAAAGGGTCCGGTGCGGCCGTGTCGGGGTGGTAGGGCGCCAGATTTTGCGTCGGCGGGATGTAAATCCAGCCGTCGGTGCCGGCTAAAAACAGGTCGTAGTTTCCGGCCGCCTGGGCAATATCAACCAGTAGTTGGTCAATGGATTGGGGCGGCCCGCAGAAGGGCGCGGGCGGCAAATCGGCCAGGGTGGCTACCTTGGCTTCGGCCGGCCACAACAGTTTGTCGTGCAGCAAAGTGGTCAAGCCATAGGAACCCGCCGCAGCCGCCAAAGCACTTCCGGACAGTTTCAAAAAATTTCTTCGGGTAAGTTTGTTTTTCATGTTTTGTCTCCGTTCTGTATTACTAAACCGGTGCAATCACATTCTGTCCGGGCCGGCGGAGCAACAACCCTGCCGGCCCGGAGATTCAGAAGTGCTTTGGCTTTATGGTGTCTTCAAAATCATAGGCAGGTACAGTATGTCAGAGCCAACACCCAGAGTGCGCTGGCCGGCAATCATCGGGACACCGGCGGGCACCGAGATGGCATCCAGGTCATGCCCGTTGTTGTTGCCGTCCAGGCCGTGGACCGAGCCGTCCCAGTGTAACAGCCACTCGCCGGCATCGTAGGTGACCACGTCTTCATTTTGAATACCAATCAGCGCGCCGTCCTGATCAAACGAGACAAAGAAGGTGTCTGCGTCAACGTAGGTCAGGCCGTTGATGTCGGCGCCGCCGGTCAGGCGTTTGCCCACCGGTGGGTCGGTATCGGCGTCAAAGACGCGGGTGCAGTTGTTGCCGCCGCTCCAGCTGTAGATGTCGGCATCATCAAAGGGGCCGGTCAGGTTTCCAACCGCAGAGTTGCCAACGGTGGAGAAGTAGAGCACCCCACCCACCACGTCAATGGCGTCCACGTCCTGGCCGTTATTCTGGCCCAGACCGCAGCGGTCCTGGCCTTTAAAGAACATGCTCCAGGTTCCGGCATCGTACAGGACCACGTCCTCATCCTGAACCGGGTCTACCCCCGGAAGCGTCAGGGGAGTGTTGTTCCTGAACGAAACGTAGAAGGTGTCTGCGTCTACCACCGACAGGCCGTCAATATCGGCTCCGCCGGGCAGGTTGGCCGCGCTGGCATCCCACTGCTTGCCAAAGACGGCGCCATCCCAGGTAAAGACATCGGCGTCATCCGATGGCGGGGTAGTGCCGGGAACCAGTTTGTTGCCCCGGGTAGAGAAGTGAAGCAGGATGGTGGGCGGCAGCGGGCCGGGGGTTTCGTCGGCGCCAATGTCAACCGGATTAATCAGCGACATAGGACGGACATCGTTATCAAAGTCAAACTTGGGCGCTTTCACGCCGTCTTTGAAGTACACCCCGGAGTCTACCGCCGGCGAAATTGATTGCAGGTGGTAATCACCCAGCAGGTTGGGGGTGGTATCAAACGTGACCATGGTGATGTCTACAAAGCGGGGGTTGCCGCGCCACGGAGCCACGCTGACCGAGGTATCGTAGGGCGTAACCACCAGCGGGTCTTCACCTACTTTATTGCTGGCATCAGGAATTGTCCCCAGCTCGGTTTGCAACAGCGAATTGGTGGGCGACAACATACCCGCCGGGTCGGCCACGCCCAGGTCCCAGTGGTAGATGCCGCCGGGGTCGCCGGGCAGGCCAATGCCGGCCACGGTTGAACCGCTGAAGCTGCCGGCCCGGTTATCCCAGAAGATGTTGTTGAAGAGAACCGGGTCGCTGAAGGTGGGCATGGTAGCCGGCAAGGTGGCTTGCAGCATAGCGCTGTTGGCCGATGTGGACAGCCCTGCCGGCGCCGGAGCACCGTTGCTGGTCATGGCGGTGGCGGTGGTGATGTTTTTCATCACGGTGTTGTTGTAGAAGTTCACGCTGGGGGTGTCGTTCAGGGAGACGCCGCCGCCTTCGTGGGTAGAAACGTTGTTGACGATGATGTTGTTGTAGACGTTGTAGGTGAAGTTGTTGGCCATCAGGAAGCGCAGGCCGCCGCCATCGTCGTTGCCCAGGTTAGCCTGGATGAGGTTGTTGTAGATGTCTACCGGGCCCGCGCCGGGCGAGAGGGTGCCGGGGTTGGCCGGCAGTTCACCGGCAATCATAATCCCGCCGCCTTCGTCGTAAGAGCGGTTAAAGTAGATGCGGTTGTCGTGAATTTTACCGTTGGGGCTAAGGCCGTAGTGGCTGATGCCGCCGCCGTATTCGGCCGAGAAGTTGCCGCAGATATCGTTGTTGGCTACTTCATAACCTTCGGCGCCGGCAAAGATGCCAACTGCGCCGGCCAGGTTGGTACCGCCGTTAGCCAGAATGCGGTTGTGGGCAATCCTCACAAAGTCGTTCTGGTTGTCGCCCAGTGGGGGCGGGATGTTCGGGGTGCCCAGCCGGATAGCACTGGCGTACGCGCCGCCGTTGCTTTCCAGAATGTTGTTGGTAATTTGCATGTAGCGGGCATAGGCGTTAACAAACACGCCGCCGCCCTGTACCGCGGCTACCTCTTTTTGGCCCGGGTTGACCGGCTGCAATTTATTGGGGAAGCCTTGCTGGTCGCCGCCCTGAATGCGGAAGCCGTCAATGCTGGCTTGGTACGCATCGGTAAATTCACCGTCGCGGGCCAGCACGTACATCGTCGGGCCTTCGTACACGGCCTGCACGCCGTCCCAGTTGAGGCTCATCACATTGGTGAGCCATTGGGCGGCGTAACCGGTATCGCCGGCCACACCGCGGCCATCAACCACCGAACCAAGCACAGCCGTGTTGTTGGGGTAGACGCCGCCGGGGCCAACGCCCTGCAACTTGATGGGGGCATTGATGAGCAGGTTTTCAAAGTGGATACCGGTGGGGTTCCACTGGGCTGTGGCATTGGGATAAACCACTACCAGCGCATCGCCGCCGGCGGCCGTAGCCGCGTCAATGGCGTCCTGAATGGTAGCCGGAATAGCCGGCGGAGCAAGCGCAGTATCAAACTGCTTGCCGGCGCCCACTTCGTACACGGTGGGGTTGTAACCGGCGGCATCCAGCACGTGGAAGGTGAGGCCGTTGACGGTTTTGTTGCCGTTGTCGGCGGTGATTTCAAGCTGGTGCGGGCCGGACGGCGTGTTGCCGGGTACGGTCACGTTGATTTGGGTATCTGACCAGGCAGTGGTAGACAGAACAATGGTGCCGTCCAGCGTCACCTGGCTGATGTTTGCATCGGCGCCGGGGCCAAAGCCCTGGCCCTGAATGGTGAAGCTCTGGTTAACGCCGCCGGTCACATCCACGTACGGCTGAGACACCGCCCACAGTTCCGGTGTATCGGGCGCGGCCGGGTCGTTCAGCACACACTGCGGGGGTGAAGCAAAGGCGGAATTGAAGGCCAACTGGCTTGGCACAATCTGGGTGGGCGCCAAATCCGAGGGGATAATCAACCCGGGATAAATTTCAAAGGTGGCCCCGATGGTGCGGAATTGGGGGTTGTAGTTGGAGTTGGCGTTACCGGGCTGGCCGGGGTCGTTACCCAGAATGTAGTACATGTTGGCAAACACGCCGGACGGGGTAGGAGCGTTGACCGTGTAGGATGACGGGAGCAGGATTTCGTACACGCCGTTGGGGTCCGAGGTAATGGTGGTGATGTAGCGGTTGCTCCAGTCATACACGCCAATGGGCGAGTGGGAGATACCGGCCTTTTCGCCGTAGCTCATGTCCTGTGGGTTGGTGGAGACGGTCAAATCGTCAATGATGTAGCCCTTCCACTTGCCGGGGATCGGCACGTCGGTGAACATGGTGAAGGTGGGGGCCACGGACTTGCCGTTGCTGACGGTAACCAGTTTGGTATCGCACAGGGGGCGCACGGTGCCTTCATAGGGGCCGCCGCCATCTTCTGTGCCAAAGTTGGGGTTATCAACCGGTGTTGAAGCCGGCACAGTGATGGTGCCATGACCGGTATCGTACACAACCGGGCTATAGCCATCGGCACCGGCGTTAACCACGTCAACGGTGTGCAGCGGGCCGGCGCAGGCCGGGGGCGGAATGGCCGGTGTAAACTGGTCGCCGTCAAAGACGTTAACGTCTTCCTCGCGCACTACCTGGTAAATGGGGCGGCCCAGGGCATCGGCGGGGTTAACCACTTCAACCAGGTATTCGCCGGCGGTCAGGGGCAGCGGAGTACTGCCATCAGCGCACACGCCTTCAGCCGTTGCGCCGCCGGTACCAAAGCAGCCTTCGGTAAAGCCCCAGTTGCCGTCAAGGGTGGCAAAGCCGTTCTGAATTTGGGTGCCCATCATGGGCGCTTCAATACAGGCATAATCGGCCGGGCCGGGGTTAGCAAAGAGTTGCTGGTCGTTGGGGTAGTTGAGAATGTTGCCGTTGGCATCGCGGGCGGTACAACCGCCGGGCATTTCCCAGGTTTCGGTGGTGGTGGTGTTGAGCAACTCACCTTTGGCGTAGGAGCCATCGGGGGCCAGTTCGTAGTTGCCGGCGGCATCGCAGGTGGTACCGGGGTTGGTACCGCACGGAACCGTGGCGTAGAGATTCATTCGCAAACCGGGGATGCCGGGCGCCCAGGGTTCGGCGGCCTGGTAGCGGGCATCGTATTCGGCGCGGGTGGTATCATAAAAGACCGAGCCGACGATGCCGCCGTTTCTGGGGATGTTGGGGTCGTTGCCGGTGGGGTCGTAGGGATGCACGCCCCAATCCAGCCGGGCCGACTGGCCCAGCACCGGCATCAGCCCCACGTCTACGCCGTTGCCCAGCACGGTGGTGGGGGTGGGCTGGTTTTCTACCTGGTAGGTGACGCCGGTGGTGTAGTAGCGGTCGTTGTAGGCTTCAAGCACCATCCAGGAGTTCATGGGGTAGGCTTTTTCAAAGATGTAGTAGCCGGTCTCGTCGGTGGTCACGGCAATAGACATGCGGTCAATCTCGCTGTTGTCCCGGTCGCGCAAGACCACGGTGTAGTTAGACAGGCCGGGTTCGCCGGCGTCTTTGACACCGTTCAGGTTGAGGTCGTTAAAGACGTAACCATCAACAACGGTGAACCAGCCGGTGAGCATTGGCGTGCCCATATCGTAAATTTCACCGTTAGAGACGGTCACCTGTATCCAGTCCAGAATGTAGTGCAGGTTGTTGTCCCACCAGGTAAACAGGTAATTGCCGTCCGGCACGCCGTTAATCTGGAAGGTGCCGTCGGCGTTGGCCTGGCCCACATACACGGCGGTGTCGCCGTTTTGCAGGTCAGACAGAGCTACCCAGCCATCGGTGATGGGGCCGGTAATTTTGGTGCCGGTGAAACCTTTCCAGATGTCGCCGTAGTAGGGCAGGGCGCCGGTTTGGGGCAGGTAAACCGATGCGGCCACCAGCGTACCTTTAACGCCGCCGGTGCCGCCGGCCAGGGTATTTGTGGCTTTGGTGTAACCAAAAATGGTCCAGGGGAAGGGTTCCCCGGCCACCACAAATTCATTATCCAGACCGGTGCCGCCTTCGGCCAGCCAGGTATCCCAACTGGGCGAGCCTTCCAGGGTGGTGGTTTCAACCCAACCCTGACCTTCGGGGGGGATGACCACCACGTCAAAGCGGATGGTACCAACGTTGGGAATGGCAATATCGCCGTTGGCGTCACTGTAGGTGCAATCGGTGCCCAGTCCGGGAGTGACGGTGCCGTTGGCAACGGCGGCAGCATCCGCGTAATGCCCAACAACATTGCCGTTGGCATCGTAGGCGGTGCAGAGCGGGTTGCCAAAAATGTCGGTGGTGATTTCACCGGCAATGTCGTTGATGGTGGCGTGGAAGCCGGGCAGGCCGCCTTCGGCGGGAGCGTCCATCTGGCCGTTGACCGGAGAGATGTCTTCAAAAACCTTGATCCGCATGGTGGCGGGGGGCAGGGGGTGGGGATGCATACCC
>RFJF01000787.1 GCA_003695455.1 Chloroflexota bacterium | reverse complement strand
GCATTTATTTTGTGAACGAGCCTGTTGAAATCAGAAATAGCAATTGCTGGCAAATTATAACTAGTCATTTTTGCTAATCTTTACACCCTATTTGAGTCTATTCAACCGAACGAAGTATGGGAGGGAAACCAATGAAACTCAAACTTACTATCACCGTTGTTGTGCTGGCAGCCTTTGGGCTGTTCGCTGGTCTGGCGCTGGCCGACCACGGCCCGGCGGGCAGTCACCTGGTTGCCGTAGGGCCGGTTAGCCAGGACCACGGCTTTCCGGTGTGGTACAAAGACGCCACCGGGCTAACGCTGGAACTGTGTCTGGACCACCAGAATCCGCTGTGCAACTTTTTGCCCGGCGATGTCCCGGACCCCAATAACCCTATTTCATTCCCCGGCAACTTCCCCGAAGAAGCCTTCTGGTTTATGGGCGATGCCCTGCTTGACACCGGCGGGGGCGGCGGGGCCGGGTTGGTGTTGGGGCTGGAAGCTGCCTTTGCCGGCGGCGGCCCTGTTCCCGGCGACCAGATTACCTTTGGCCGCGTCCGCATCCGCGCCGACATCAACGTGGCCGGCGATTACACCGTGACCCATCCCTACGGGCAAGATGTTTTTACCGGCGTACCCACCGGGCCAAACGGCATCAACATGACCGAAGACATCGGCATTGGCGCATTTGGCGATTATTCCGGCGCGCTCAACAGCCGCATTGGCCCGTTTTTGGTGTGGGATAACACCCCGCCCGCGCCGCCGCCCGGTTTCGTCTCTGACCCGCTGATTGACCACCCGGTCACCGGCAGCCCCTTTGGCACCAACTTTTTCCGCATCGAAGGGCCGGTGGGCGCATTTACCGGCAGCACCAACCTCTGCGCCGACCCGACGCTCGGCGACAGCCCCACCGCCACCACCGACTGCATTGAAACCGACCTTTTCTCAATTATGGGCAAAATTGCGGCCATTGCCGGGGTAGAAGTGACAGGAGCCACCTACCAGACCGCCGGCAGCGGCGGCAGTGTGAATGTTTTTGCCCTGTCAGAAGCCGGGCAGGCCATTCACGCCAGTGGCAGCGGGCTGAACACCACCCCGTTGGCCGGCAACTCCACCGGTCTCTATTTCTCCCGGCTGGATTTTGCCGGCGCGCCGCCCGCTTCTGTCACCGTAACCAACGTGGGCGATGTGCCGCCCAGCGTGGCCACCGTCAATTTGGTTGACCAGGTCATCATTTCCCGCGCCGAGTACGACAACGACACCGGCACGCTGACGGTTGACGCCACCTCCAGCGATGTGGTCAACGCCCCCGCGCTGGAAGCCTTTCTGGCAGACGGCGTTACCTCGCTGGGCACGCTGACCGGCGGCACGCTGACCGTGAACGGCGTCATCCCCACGGCCAGTATTATCGTTAAATCCGCCGCCGGCGGGCAGGACAGCCAGCCGGTAGAAGTCATTGGCGCGGGCAGTGACCCGCTCACGGTGCTGGCCATCGCCGGGCCGCCGCAATCGGTGGTGCAGGGCGCATCTGTCCTGCTCGATGGCTCAAGTTCGGTGGGCGCCACCGGTTTCAACTGGACGCAAATTTCCGGGCCGACCGGCATCGCCGGGTTGCCTGCGGCCGCGCCTACGTTCAATTTTACCGCACCCGCCATCCCCGGCCTGTACGAATTTGAACTGGAAGTCACCGGCCCCGGCCCCGGCAGCCCCTCCACCGATGTAGTTGCGGTAACGGTGCAGGCCAGCGCCCCGCCCGTGGCCGATGCCGGGCCCGACCAGTCTGCCGTGCAGGGCGCAACGGTTCAGCTTGATGGCAGTAACTCTACCGGCGCGCTGACCTACAGCTGGCTGCAAATGTCCGGCGCAGCGGCCACCCTGAGCGACCCCAACGTAGCCGCGCCCACTTTCACCTTCCCCAACGTGGCCGATACGCTGGTCTTTTCGCTGACCGTCACCGGCCCCGGCGGCTCGGACGAGGACACGGTGGCCGTCTCTTCTGTGAACGATGTGCTGACCGTACTGCGGGCCCGCTTCCGCACCGGTCGCAGTGAGTGGCGGGTAGAAGGCACCAGCAGCATTCTCACCGGCAACAAAGTGACCATTTACCTGGGGCCGACCGTGGGCGGTACCGTGCTGGCCGCGGACCTGGACGTGGATGCGCTCGGCGACTGGCGCTTCCGCGATAAAAACTCAGGTACCCCTGCCGCGCCCAACCAGACCATCAGTATCCAGTCCAGCGCGGGCGGCGTGCTGGAAAACGTGCCGGTAGCCGTCAACTAGTTTCTGTCAACCTGCGAGGAAAATTATGGCAACTGCAATCGCATCGCCCCGGCGCAAAGCCGGACCGCAAACCAAAAATCGCGCCGCCGCCGTCATCACCGGGCTGACCCTGCTGCTGCTGGCGGCGGGTGGCGCGCTCACCGGCTACCTGCTGGCAACCCGCGCTCCGGAAGTGGCCGTGGGGCAGGTCGCCGCGCTGAACGGACTCTCGCTGACGGTAGACCGCACGGCATGGATGTTCAACGACCACAGCCACGAAGATGACCCATCGGACAGCAGCGCCGCTGCCGGCCTGCCCAAAGAAGTTCAGCAATTGGCCGAGGCCCGCAATCTGGAAATTGAAGAAGCCACCACCGCGCAGGGGCAGGTTTTCCCCATGCCGGCCAGTATGATGCCCGACCTGCCGGACGAGGGCCACGAACGGTTGAAAGTGGAACTGACCCTGCAAAACACGGGCCGGCGCAGCCAGCCCTTTGGCCCCGGCGATTTCCGCCTCCGTTCGGAAGCGGGCGGCGAGTGGCTGCCGCGCGCCAAATCTACCTTCCGCGCCGATGTGTTGCACGCGGGCCAGTCGGTTAACGGCGTATTCTTTTTTGATGTGCCGCAGGAAGAAGCGCAGGAGTTATTCATTGTCTGGCAGCGGGGCGGATCAAACATCCGGATTCCCGTTGAAGCGGTGGATGCCGGCGCCAACTACTACCTGCCAAAATGATAATTCAGCAGGTGTCATTCTCTGAGTGAGGAACGAGCGAAGAATCTCAGTGCAACACCTGTCTGGAATCTGATATCTGGATTCTGAAATCTGAAAATGAAGGAGACAAAAATGTTCAACCGTTCTGTGATTTTTCATCTGATTGCCGCCTCTCTGCTGCTGCTGGCCGCCGCATCTTCGGCGCTGGCCCACGAGGGTGTGGAAGCCGGCGAGCACGACATCACCATCGGTTGGGTGAATGAGCCGCCGCTGCTGGGCGAACCGAACACCGTGTATCTGCACATCACCGAGCGTCACAGTGGCGAGCCGGTTGACAACGTGGCCGGGTTGACGCTGGCCGTGCAAACCGGTAGCCAAAGCCGCGAACTCACCCTGCGCGCGCTGGACAACCCCGGCGAATTCGGGGCGGATTTTATTCCCACCGTGCGCGGCGAATACACCATCAAACTGTCCGGCCAACTGGAAGGCGAGCCGGTCAACGTCACCCAGCACGTGGAAATGGTTGAACCGGCCCAGCCCTACCAGTTTCCGGCGGCAGTTTCCACCGCCCCGGAACTGACGGAACAGCTTGTGCGCCTGCAAGCCCAAAATCAGGAATTGCAGGCCGCGGTGTCGTTCAATCGCTGGTTGTCGCTGGGGGCGCTGCTGGCGGGATTGCTGGGTGTGGGCGTGGCGCTGTTCGCGCGCAAATCGGCCCCCGCCACCGAACCGGCCCGCCACGCGGTGGATAAATCAAAAACCGCCGTGAGCTAATCGTCAATCGTCAATCAAAAGTTGCTTTCCAGGTGTGTCATTCCGAGGAGCGTAGCGACGAAGGAATCTCCAGGCTCAAATAATTTTAAGTGTGTCCAGAGATTGCTTCGCCGCAAAAAACGCGGCTCGCAATGACAGACGGGGCAGTAACAATCAAAAATCGTCAATCGTCAATCGTAAATCCAAAATGATACGTCGTTCACGTTTTACCAAAATTTTAATTATTCTGCTGGCCGCCGCGCTGTTCCGCGCCGCGCCGGTGCTGGCCCACGCCGTGTTTGTGTCGGCCAACCCCGGCCCTAACCAGATTGTGGCCCAATCGCCGCAGGAGCTGGTCATCCGCTTCAGCGAGCCGGTTGCGCCGCAGTTCAGCAGCATTGTGCTGTTCACCCAGTCGGGCCAGCAGGTTGACGTGGGCGATATTCGCGTAGCGAACGCCAACCGCACCGCGCTGGCCGTGGATTTACCGCCGTTGAGCAACGGCACATTTCTGGTGTCGTGGCAGGTGCTTTCCACAGTTGACAGCCACAGCACCAGCGCCAGACCGATCAAATTGAGGCCGCGCGCGCCGGCAGTGAAAATGGTGGGCAACTGGGCGTTGGCCGTCACCGCGCCGGGCGCCGCCGACAACTCGCTGACACCCACGGCAAAGGGAAAACTGCCGCTGG
>RFJF01000786.1 GCA_003695455.1 Chloroflexota bacterium | reverse complement strand
TGGTTTGACCCGGACCCGCGCGCGGTGATTCCGCTGGATAAATTCCACGTGCCGCGCTCGCTGGCGCGCCGCATTCGGCGGGGCGGGTTTGAAATTCGGGTGGATTGGGATTTTCGGGCGGTGATTACTGCCTGCGCCGAACCTGCGCCGGGCCGCGATACAACCTGGATTAACGCCGAAATCATTGACGTGTACTGCCAATTACACGATGCCGGATTTGCGCACAGCGTTGAAACGTGGGTGGACGGCCAACTGGCGGGTGGTCTGTACGGGGTGAGCATTCGGGGGTTGTTTGCCGGCGAGAGCATGTTCAGCCGGGCGCCGGACAGCAGCAAAATTGCGTTGGTGTATCTGGTGCAGCATTTGCAGCGGCGCGGGCTGGTGCTGCTCGATACCCAATTTATCACCGACCATCTGCGCCGGTTTGGGGCGGTTGAGATTTCGCGTAGCGAATACAAAAATTTGTTGGTGCAGGCGTTGCAAACGTGGGTCAGTTTTTGAGTGTTCGGTGGGTTGGGTGGTTTCAATCGGCTTACGATTTTGGATTTGCGATTGACGATTGAAACTCACCCGGTTCAATGAACAATTAACAATGAGCAATGAACAAAGTTAAACGCACCCAACCCACCAAACTTACCTGCCTCTCTACGCTTTTGGCCCTACCATTTGTTCCGGGCGAACGGCGGCGTCAAATGCCTCTCCGGTCATAATTCCCAGTTCAATGGCGGCCTGGCGCAGGGTGCTGTTGTCGGCAAAGGCCTTTTTGGCAATCTTGGCGGCGTTGTCGTACCCCACGTGCGGGTTGAGCGCCGTAACCAGCATCAACGAGTTGCGCAGGTAGCCGTCAATGGCTTCGCGGTTGGGTTCCAGCCCCACGGCCAAATTATCGTTGAATGATTTGCAGGCATCGCCCAGCAGCCGGATTGAATTGAGCAGGTTGAAAATCATCACCGGTTTGAAAACGTTCAACTCAAAGTTGCCGGACAAGCCACCCACGTTCACCGCTACATCGTTGCCCATTACCTGTGCGCAGACCATTGTCATGGCCTCGCACTGGGTGGGGTTCACCTTGCCAGGCATAATCGAACTGCCCGGCTCGTTGGCGGGAATGCTCAATTCACCGATGCCGCAGCGGGGGCCGGAGGCCAGCCAGCGCACATCGTTGGCAATTTTCATCAGACTGGCCGCCAGCGTTTTCATGGCTCCGCTGGCAAACACCACGGCATCGTGCGCGGCCAGGGCCTCAAACTTGTTGGGCGCACTGCGGAAGGGCAGGCCGGTGATGTTGGCAATTTCCGCCGCCGACTTTTCGGCAAAGTCGGGGTGGGTGTTCAACCCGGTACCTACGGCGGTGCCGCCCAGCGCTAACTCGTACAGGCCATCAAGCGCCATTTCGGCGCGGGCAATGCCGTTATCCAATTGCTGAACCCAGCCCGATATTTCCTGCCCCAGCGTCAGCGGCACGGCGTCCATTAAGTGGGTGCGGCCAATTTTAATGACATCCTGGTAGGCCTCTGATTTTTGGGCCAGGGTGTTGCGCAACAGCTTCACATTGGGAATCAGGTGGTGCACAATCTGCTCGGCGGCAGAAATGTGCATAGCTGTGGGGAAGGTATCGTTGGACGATTGGGCCTTGTTCACGTCATCATTGGGGTGGATGGGTTTTTTGCTGCCCAGTTGGCCGCCGGCCAATTCAATAGCCCGATTGGCGATGACCTCGTTGCTGTTCATGTTGGTTTGCGTGCCGGAGCCGGTTTGCCACACCACCAGCGGAAAATGCTCGTCCAGCTTGCCCTCGATGACTTCATCGGCGGCCTGCACAATCAGGTCAGCTTTTTCTGCGGGCAAAGTGCCCAGCGCTTTGTTGGTGAGCGCGGCGGCTTTTTTGAGAATGCCCAGCGCGCGAATGAGTTCGCGCGGAAAACGGTCGCCGCCGATTTTGAAGTTCATCAGCGAGCGGGCCGTTTGTGCGCCGTAATATTTGTTGGCAGGCACCTTGACTTCGCCCATTGTATCGGTTTCAATTCGATATTCCATGTTGTTCCTCCGTGGATTGGTTTAAATTTTTGTCAAAAACAAAAACGTGCTGCGTGCTGCGATTTTTACCGGAACACGCAACACGCCGTGGTTGTGTATTAATTGAATGCGCCGGCCTTTCAGCCGATTTTCATCACTTTAAACCCTTCACGATACACCTGCCGCCCGTATTCATCCTCGGCAATGGAACGTTCGGCCAATCGCTGCGGAAAATTTTCCGGCTCATTAATCTGGCTCACGTGGCACAGCAGCGCCTTTACCTTTTGGTCGAATACGGCGGTAATATCTACCCAACGGTCAGAATATTCGGCGCCGGCCAGGTACACCTCTTGAACGGTGTGCGGCTCCAGCCCCTCGTCCAGCAGTTCCGGGTGGTACATGCGGTTGCGGGCAGCGGGAAAGACGGCGTCAATGGTAACCACGCCGGCGGCGCGGTGGTCGGCGTGGTTGATGTAACTGCGTGCAAAAAAGTAGCGGGTGGGGTCCGGGCCAATGACAATATCGGGCTTGTACCGCCGGATTTCGGCCACAACTTTTTTGCGTAACGCCAGCGTAGCCTGCAATTCGCCGTCGGGTTCATCAAAAAAGATGACATTTTTTACACCCAGTACATCACAGGCGGCGCGCTGCTCTTTGCGGCGGATGTTGATGAGTTTTTCCGGGGTCATATCCGGATCATCGCTGCCTTTGTTGCCGTTGGTTAAAATCAGGTAGGTTACTTCTGTGCCGCCCGCGCACCACAGGGCAACCGTTCCGCCACAAAAATATTCAGGGTCGTCAGGGTGCGCCATAATAACCATGGCGCGTTCAGGGTTTTGGGTGGTCAAGGGGTACCTCCGGCAAAAAATAAAAAGCGGCCTATCAGAAAATATAGAGACCGCTTTTTGTATTTGTTATTGCAGTAATAACAAGGGTGTCAATTGAAGATTGTGTCCGGACAAACGATTTATTTGGGTTCGCCTTTGTAGGTACCGCGCTCTTCATCAAGGTCGTAATCCCAGTAGCCGGGGCCGTCGGTAAAGTAATCGGCGTTGCGCTGGGTGTCGGCCTCGTATTCTTCGGGTACATCTTCTTCGGGGAAAATGGCTTCCGGCGGGCAAACCGGAACACAGGCCCCGCAGTCAATGCAGGTATCCGGATCGATGAAAAAGAGATCATTCCAGTCTGGGTCGTTGGTGGGGCCAGGAATAATGCAATCAACCGGGCAAACCTCTACACAGTCACCTTCGCGGGTACAAAGAGCAGTAATTACGTGGGTCATTAATGAGCCTCCTAAGATTGATTATGGTTGCTTTTTCACGTTGTTTCAGCATTGTGAAGGACGGTTTCCATTTTAGTCCCAACACTTTAAATTGTCAATAACGATTTATACGTCGGCAATCTGCTCATAAATAGAATATATCGGATGCCGCCGGACGCGGCTAGTGACGAATGTCACCACAAACCACGACATTTGTAATTTGTTGATTCTTGTCAAAGCCGGGGTAAAATAAATTCCAGGAGGCAAATGTTATTGTGCCATCATTTTTAACCAGAAAACCGGTGTTAATTTCATTGATTGTGGTGCTGTCTTTGGTGGCGTATTTGATTTTTACGTTGATGTTCACGCTGCTCTTTCAGTACAATACGGCGTTGCGAGTACCAAATACCCCCACCCCTGCACCAACCTTTACGGCTGTGCCAACGTCAACCCCGCTGGTTGCTGCGGCAATTCCAACCGCTACGCCGCTGCCTCCGCCGGCCACCGCCACCGATACGCCCACAGTTGCACCTTCACCAACGGCCACAGATGCTCCGCTTCCAACGGCCAGCCCCACACCCGTCACGCCCGCTGCCTCGCCAACCCCGGAAGCTGCACAGCTTTCGGCGGGTACGGCGGTGAATGTGCGCCAGGGGCCGGGCACCAACTATCCGGTGCTGGGCCAGCTTCCGCCCGGACAGTCGCTGCCGGTGGTGGGGCAGAACGAATCTGGTACCTGGTGGCAGGTACCGCTGCCCAACGGTGGGCGCGGCTGGATTGCGGACTCTGTGGTACAGGTAAGCGGCCCCGTTGATGTGCCGGTGGTGCCGGCTCCGCCGCCGCCGGCCCCGCCCACGGCTACCTTGCCGCCGCCGGAGCCGCCCAAACCGCAGTTTCAGTACGAACCCACCGGCTGGTACGCCGACACAAATTACGGGTTGACCCGTTTTCTGGGCACCATCACCGATGCCGGCGGTGCGCCGGTTAACGGCGTATCTGTTGAGGCTCGCTGCGGTGATTTCAGTGTGATTTCCAACCCTTCCGGCCCGGTGGGTTGGCCGCCCTTTTACGACAGCAGCGGCGACCCACCCGGTTTTTGGGATTTGACGCTGGATACCAAACCCATCCCCTGCAAATGGGTGTTGACAGTAGTTGAAAGCCCGGACGGTAAAACCGTCACCGCCCGGATGTCTGACGCGATTGAGGTTGAGGTTACAACAGAGGAATCAATTATTACGGCCAACTGGCGCAAAAACTGGTGAGTGGTGTGCCGTTACGCACCAAAACGCCGGGTTACTTTGCCGGTGATGTAGCGCAGCGGCACCGGGCCAAAGGTGCGGCTGTCTGTGCTTTCCAGCGGGTTATCACCGCGCAGTGTGCACTGTTCGGCTTGAACCGCCGTGACCCGTTTGATAATTTGCACATCGGGCCGCAGCGGGTGGCGGGCCACTACCAGGTCTCCGGGCCGGGGTAATTCTCTGGCGTAGGCCCGTGGGTTAATCAGCACTTCATCGCCGGGTTGCAGTAGCGGCTGCATAGAGTTTCCAGTGACGCAAAAACGGCGGCGGCGGCGCGCCAGCCAGAGGAGCATCTCCCACGGCCCGGCCGGCTTCAATTCATCGCCCATCAGTTATCCCCAACGTCAAAAAAGAAAAGGCGACTTTCGCCGCCTTTTTTCACTACATTCACGCCCGTTAGCTGGCGGTGTACCACGGTACATCGCGGTTTTTGGTTTGCCAGAACATGTTGTGGATTTTTTCTACGGTTGCCATCAATGCCTGCGCATCTTCCAGACTCACGCCCACTTTTACGGCCGAGCAAAGTTTGGCGGCCTGCCAGAAGGTGTCGTGCAAATCCGGGAACTGTTCCAGGTGGACGGGTTTGAAATAATCGGTCCACAGCACCAGCAGTTCAGTTTTGGCAATGTGGGTTTGCTCTTCTTTGATGGCAATGTAACGGGCCATGGTGTTCAGGTAGGCGGCCATTGCGGCAGCATCATTGCCGGCGGGCGGCTCAAGCGCCAGAATTTTCTTGGTCATACTCAGTGCGGCTTCGGCGGCTACCCGCGCCGATGACGGATCGTAGACGCCGCAGGGGCCGTCGCAGTGGGCTTCCACCGGCTCGGCAGGGAACTGGGCTTTAATCATGGCGGTAACTTTGTTAATCATTGTTTAAACCTTTCTTTATTTAATTTTATTGGCAACATGACGTACGAACTGACGTGGGTTCAACAG
>RFJF01000785.1 GCA_003695455.1 Chloroflexota bacterium | reverse complement strand
GGTTGACCAGAATGTTGGCCCGGCTGAACCGCATGATGCCGGCGCTGGACAAAATCAAGGATACCGGATTCAAAGTGGTGGTTGCCGACCAGCGCCGCCAGTCGCCGGGGGGATTGGCGGTTCGGCAGCACCTGACGCTGTGGTCCTATCTGGTGGTGCGCAGCGATGACGGGCAATCGGCGGTGTGGAACTGACTCACACGGGGGATGATTGCGCCCGCCATTCGTGCTCAAGAATGGCAAATTGCAGGGTGTCCCACCAGCGCCCCTTGAAGTATTCGTTGTCGCGCAGACGGCCTTCCAGCCGCATCCCCAGCTTTTCCAGCACTCGCACCGAGCCGGTATTCTCTGCAATGCACCACGACCAGATGCGGTGCACGCCAAGTTCCGTAAAGCCAAAACGGAGCATGGTGCGCGCCGCTTCTGTGGCGTACCCGCAGCCCCACTGCTCCGGCGCCAGCTCGTACCCGATATCGGCCTGGTGAGCGTTGGCAAACGCCATGCGGATACCGCAATTGCCAATCAGTTGGCGGGTTTCCTTCAATTCAACCGCCAGTTGAAATTTGGTGCGGGGGCGCTGTTTCTGCTGGCTGATGAACATCTGCACAAATTCTGCCACGTCCTGCCGGGTGCGCTGAGTCCACGGGTAGAAGCGCAAATAGCGCGGGTCAACCTGGTACGCCAGCACCGCCGGCACATCACGCGCGGTAAATTCTCGCAGAACAAGCCGGTCTGTTTCAAGCCGCACGGGGATCAAACATCCGGCCGCAGAATGGTAAAAATGTCGCCCAGCGCCGCGTAATCGGCGCTGCCCAGCCGCGCCACCGGGTCGAACCGGCGCGGGTAACCGTTAGCATCGGTTCCGTCATCGGCGTGTCCTTTTCGGGTTACAAATATTTGCTTGCCAGTTCGCGGTAGCGGGCGATCAGCTCTTTGGCCCGCGCTTCGCTTTCGGCCGGGGTGAATTTCTCACACACAAAGCCGAGCATCTCCTCCATGATTTGGCGGGCGTAATCGGCAAAAACCACGGTGCCGTCAGCCTCAATCCGCTCCACGCCGTCGAGCCGCTGGGCCTCCTCATTGAGCCGGACGGCCTCCGCCAGCGAAAGTCCCGGCGGCAGCACCACCTCGGCCCCGGCTGCGCTCAGCCGCACCGGGTATCCGCCGGGCAGTCCGTTGGGGCCGGGCGAGTGGGTAATAATGCCCAGGTCAAAAATCAGGGCCATCAGATTTTTAATGGTGGATGAGGCCGACACGGTAGTAAATTCGATGCCGGGCGGGTAGAGCTTGACGGCGTCAAACATCACCTGATCAGTGTCGAATTGGGCGGTCACATCCTGTCCGTTCAGATGAATTTGCAAAAAATAGGGCGCACCGGGCCGGTATCCGGCCTCGCGAGGGTAGACCCAGTGCTGGTGGTGGGCCACCAGATACACGGTCACGTTGCTGCGCGGCACGCCGAGTTTGGCCGCCGCCAGCGTTTGCACCGCCGGCGCAATCAAATCCACATTGCCAATGCCGATGACCGGCGCCAGCCCAACTTTGCCCAGCACCGGATTGGTCATGCCGGACATCGAGGTGTTGATGTAGTGGGTGGCTACCCCGGATTCGCGGATGGCCTGCGCCAGTTTGTACGCCAGCGTCAGTTGCACCGGCAGCCACGCGCCCAGCGTTGCCGTGCTGATGCGCTGGTAAATCTCCGGCGGCAGTTGGCGGATCAGATGCCAGGTGTGCATCACCGCGCAATTGATGACGGCGCTGGGCTGCAAGCGGGCAATCAACCCGGCGGTCTGCTCAATGTTGTTCAGGTCAATTTTCTGGGCGCTGAACCGGGGGTGCAATCCGTGATGCGCCGCGCCGATGACGGCGTTATTCACCAATTGTTGGGCGCGTTCCTCGTTCACATCGCCCACAACCAACTCCACCGGCCGTGGGTCTCGCGCCAGAAACTCCAAAATATGACCGCCCACGTTGCCGGTTCCCACCAACAGTACACGTTCCATCGCTTTTCTCCTTTGAACATTGGAATTAGAGGGTGGCGACTCTGCGCCCCGCCGCGTGATTATACTTCATCGCCGCCAAACCCGCACACACCACCCGGCAGAAAATCCGGGGGCGTGTCTGCTCTGCGGCTTGGTGCTTTTGGCGCGTCTCCCTATAATTGAGAGGAGACAGCCTCAGGTGGTGGTGCGGCAACGCAAACTGTCATCAGGAGGAACGACGAAGCAATCCCACCGGTCGGGAGACCCTTCGCTGCGCTCAGGGTGACACGCCTGAAACTCATCCTGATTCCTGATTCCCAACTCCTGCCTCCTGTCTTCAAGGAGAAAAACCATGCCTTATGATTACGACCTGATTATTGTGGGCGGCGGTCCGGCGGGCGCTACAATGGCTCTGTCTGCGGCGCGGCACAACCTGCGCGTGCTGCTGGTTGACAAAGCCACCTTCCCCCGCGACAAGGTGTGTGGCGATGCCATTCCGCCCCGCTGCCGGCCCCTTCTGGATGAGTACGGCCTGACTGCCGCCGTGGAACGCGTTCCCCACGCCCGCGTCACCGGCGAGCGGGTCTTTGCCGCCGCCGAACGGCTGCACGTCAATTTTGACGGGCCACCACAGTTCATTTGCCCGCGCATCCACTTTGATAACGTGCTGTTTCAGGCGGCCAAAGCGCAGGTGGACACCCGCGAAGCCTGCACCGTGCTTGATTTGCTGCGCGAAGATGGACAGGTGCGGGGCATTCGGGCGCGGGTGGGGGGCGGCGCGCCGCTGGAAATCACGGCCAAAGTTGTGGCCGGGGCGGACGGCTTCAACTCGATTGTGGCCCGGCGGTTGGGACTGTTCCAGTACCGGCGGCCCCACTGGGCGGTTGCCACCCGTGCCTACTACAGCGGCGTGCCGGTAGCGCCGGACGAATTTGAGATTCACTATTTTGACGAACTGTGGCCCGGCTATTTGTGGATTTTCCCGGCGGGCGGTGGGCAGGTGAACGTGGGCGTGGGGTTGTTCCCCACCGACCGCACGCAAAATCACCCCTCCCTGCGAGATTTGCACCTGACGCTGGTGCAGCACCCCTCGCTGGGCGGGCGGTTTGCGCGGGCCAAAATGCAGGGCCGGCTGCGGGGCTGGAACCTGCCGCTGGCCTCTATTCGCCGCCCGCTACACGGCAACG
>RFJF01000784.1 GCA_003695455.1 Chloroflexota bacterium | reverse complement strand
TCAGGAAAGCGAAGAAAAATACAGAACGCTCATCGAACAATCAACGGATGCAATTTTTCTGATTTACGGTGGCCGCTTTGAACTGGTCAACCGGCGCTTTACAGAAATGTTTGGCATCACCCCCCAGGAAGCCAGCGCCCCCGATTTTGTCTTTACCAACATTCTGGCCCCGGAAAACAAAGACGCCATTGCCTATTTGGCGCCGGAAAGGGCGCAAGCCAGAAAACACGGCCCCCCCTATGAATTTGTAGCCATTGACAAAGAAGGCCATCGAATAAATGTTGAATTAACCATGTCTTACCCGCTGTACAAACGGGGGTTGGCAACGCAGGGGATTATCCGCGATATTTCGGCTCGCAAACGCGCCGAAGAAGAAAAGCGGGTGGCCTATGAAAAAGTACAGCAATACGCCGATGAGCTGGCCCGCAAAATTTCAGAAGTTCAACGCCAGCGTGAAATTGCCACCATTCTGGCCGAGGTGGTCTCTTCTGTCAGCCTGACCCTCTCCACCGACGAATTGTTAACCCACATCCTCATCCGTTTGCAGCAACTTGTCCCGTACGATGCCGCCGCCGTCTACATGGCCGGCGACGGCGATTTGGTACTGGAGGCCGTACACGGCTACCGCGCCGATTTTGTGAATCCTCAGGAATCTATTGCCGAAAATGTATTGTTTCAGGAAATGCACACCAAAAAAAGCTACATTTTGGTGGAAGATACCGGACAGGATCCCCATTTTCAAATGTTATTTGGTACCGAAAATGTCCGCTCCTGGATTGGCGCACCGTTGCTGGTAGCGCAGGAAATCATGGGCTACATGGCGGTAGAACGCCACGTACCCGGCGCGTACACCACCGCCGATGCCGAACTGGTACAGGCATTTGCCCATCAGGTAGCTCAAACCATTCACAACGCCCGTTTGTTTACTGAATTAAAAGAAACGCAGGCCCAACTTGTTCAGCGCGAACGGCTGGCGGCGCTGGGGCAAATGGCCGCCACCGTGGCCCACGAGCTTCGGAACCCGCTCATGTCGCTGCGCATGGGCATTGAATACCTCACCTTTGATTTACCGGACGAAGACCCCAAACACAGGGCTGCCACGCTTGTTGAATCAAACATGGATAGAATTGCGCGGGTAGTGGAGAATATTTTGTTTGTGGCCCGCACGCCCCGGTTGTCCCGGATTTCCGGCTCGCTGTACCAAATGGTGGAAAATGAACTGGCCCAGTGGGAATACAAACTGGCTGAAAATCAGATTACACTCCGGGCTGACCTGGCTGACGACCTGCCGGAGATGTTTATTGATTTTGACCAGATGGAACGGGTTTTATCCAACCTGATTGGTAACGCCATTGACGCCATGGAATCCGGCGGCACCCTCAGTGTGGTTTTAAAGACCAAAGATGATGCCCAGATTTTTACCGTATCTGATACCGGCTCCGGTATGAGTGAAGAAACCCGGGCCAAAATTTTTGAGCCGTTTTTTACTACCAAATCACGGGGAACCGGCTTGGGGCTGGCCATCGTCAAACAAATTGTTGAAAGCCACGGCGGCCAGATTTCGGTGCGCAGCCAGGAGGGGCAGGGTACCACGTTTACGGTAAAATTGCCGCAGCAGACGCCCGGCTAATCCCTGAAACAGGGGCAGCAGTCGGGAGTTTTCAACCATCGTTGCTGCGCCGCCGCAGGCAGGGGCCTTTCTGGTGCAATCAACCCAGCAGCGATAAAATGGACGTCCAGCCCCAAAACGCGGCCATGCCCACCACAATGGTCAGCAGCAGGTTTTTGCTGAACCAGCCCACAGCTGCCGCCACCAGCCCGCCCACCAGATAAGCGTTGCTCAAACTCAAGTCAATGGTTGTGCCGGATGGAATGAGAATGGCCGGCACAATGATGGCCGTCAGCACGGCGGGCGGCACGTACCGCAGTGCGTTCACCAACCCGGCAGGGAACTCCACCCGGCCCGCCACCGCAAACATAGAATACCGAATACCAAACGTTACCAGCATCATCCCCACAATCAAATAGAGTTCGTCCATTTTATTGTTCCCTCCGGCGCATCCGTTCAACAATGACGCCGGCAGCAATGCCGGCCACCGCGGCTATCATCAATCCCATTTTATGCGGCATATTGTACGCCAGCAGCGATACTACGCCCGCCACCAGCGTGGTTGCCACCATCGGCCGGTTTTTCAGGTAGGGGATGACCATGCCAATGAACGTGACCGGCATGGCAAAATCCAGCCCCCATTCGGCGGCGTTGGGCAGCATTTGGCCCAGTGTTAGCCCCACCAGTGTGCAAAATTGCCAGTTGCCGTACATCGCCAGCGCCGACCCCAGATAGTACCACCGTTTGTGCGGACTGTCCGGCGCGTAGTGCAACTTTTCTGCGGTGTACCGGTTGATGACCACCGCAAAGGTTTCATCGGTTAGCCAAAAGGCCAATGGAACCTGCCAGCGCTGCGGCAGATGCGTAACGTACGGCGCCAGCGAGGCCGAATAGAGTGCGTGCCGCAGGTTGACCACAAACGTGGTCAGCACAATCAGCGGCCAGCCCGTGCCAGAAGCCAGCAGCCCCACCGCAATAAATTGCGCCGAGCCGGCAAACACAAACGCCGACATGGCCATTGTGCCGGCAAATGACAAGCCGCTGCCCAGCGCCAGCGTGCCAAAAATAATACCAAACGGAATAGCGCCCACAATCAGCGGAAAGGTGTCTCTGGCGCCGGCCAGAAATTCTGAAACCTGGGTGGATGAT
>RFJF01000783.1 GCA_003695455.1 Chloroflexota bacterium | reverse complement strand
GGTGTATCTCCAATGGATACGGGGGTGGCGGTGGGCGGCAGCAGTGTGGGTGTGTTGACGGCCGGAGGCTGCGCGGTAAAGGTGGCTGTTGGCAGCTGAATCGGCGTGCCGGTGGCGGTTGGGCTGGCCTGTGCCACCGAGGTTGGGTTGCTTTCCGGAGATTCCTGCATGGCCAGCAGCACCGCCCCAATCACGGTGAGAATCACAACCAGCAGCGTGCCGGCGCCTATCAGCAACCGTTGCAGCGGCGATGACGATTCGGTTCCGTTGGTTTGTGGTTCGTCCATGAGCAGGTCGCTTTTTTTTATTCAATGTTTAAGTCAAGCGGTGGAATATCAACTTCCAGCCACGGGTCATCAAACTGTTCACTGATGGGCAGCAAAAAACAAAAGGTTGAGCCTTTGCCAATTTCGCTTTCAACCCACACCCGGCCGCCGTGCGCCTCAACCAGCGATTTCACAATAGACAGCCCCACGCCGGTTTCGCCCAGCCCTTCAATCAGCGGGCGTTCGGCGCGGTAGAACCGCTCAAACACGCGGTTCAAATCTTTTTCTGCAATTCCGCCGCCGGAGTCACTGACAGAAATCTTTAAATAGGGAGAACTGTCGGCTTCATCCGGCGGGCCGTTGCCGTTTTCTTCCAGCACGGTGGTGGTAATTCCAATTGAGCCGCCGGCCGGTGTGGATTTGATGGCGTTGCCCACCAGATTGCTCATAATTTGCCGCACCGAGTCCGGGTCTGCTTCAACCGGGGGAATATCGCCCGGCACGTTCATATTCAGTGTAATTTCATTCTCTTCCAGTTGCGCTCTGGCCCCAATAATGGTGTCTTCAATCACTTCAACCATATCCACCACCGTGGGCCTTATTTCAAGCTGACCGGCATCAATGGCTGTTACGCCAATCAAGTCGTTCAGCATAACGTTCATGCGCTCAATGTTGGCCTTGATGCGCTGCAAAAACTTGCGCTGCATTTCTCCAATGACCCCCACCGATTCACCCACCAGCAAATCGGTGTAGCCGGTAATTGAGGTCATGGGCGTGCGCAGTTCCTGAGACAGCGAAGCAATGAACTCGTCGCGGGCCTGCTGACTTTCTGCCTCTGCGGTAATGTCGTACAAAATGGTGACGGTGCCGGCTTTTTCATCCTCTGAATCTGAACCCATGGGGCTGACCGTGGCCCGCAAAATCTGCTCGCCCACCTGCAACGTGGTAGTCACCATAGCGTCACGGCCGTTGCGCAGTTGATCGAGCGCCTTGGGCCATTTGTCGTCGCTAACCAGGCCGGCCAGGTCGCTTTCCAGCAGTTGCGGGCTCTTTTTGTTGAGCAGATTGCAGGCAATGGTGTTGGCCCGGTTAATTCGGCCCTGCCCATCGGCAATGATGACGCCGCAGTTCAAATCTTCCAGTTCTGCGCTCACTTCGGCGCTGGACAGCGGGGCCGGCAGCGGCGCGTTGTGCAATTTTTGGGCGCGCAGTTTTTTTAATTGACGGGCCAGCTTGCGGGCGCGGGCGTTGCTGGCATCCAGCGATTGTTTGAGCCGTTCAAGTTCATCGGTGTTTTGTTCCAGCGTGTCTACCCTGGCCAGCAGCGCCTGCCGTTCACGGATGAGCGAGTCAAGTTGTTTTTTTTGCTTGATGGCCTGCGCCGAAATAACGGCCAGTTTCTGTTTGTGCTCACCGGCTTGTTCGGCTTCGGCCTTGTTTTTTTCAATCGCGGCGTTGAGTTCGGCCACGCGTTTCTGGTACTGGTCCAGTTCGGTTTGTAATTGGGTTTGGCTGGTTTCGTACTGGTGCAGCCGCTGGGCAAACAGGCTAACTTCTTCGCGGCTCTTTTTCAGCTCTGCTTCCATGGCGGCCAGCCGCTTGCCGCTTTCAAGTTCCTGGTTTCTGAGCGTCCACGACAGGTGCTGGGATTTTGACGAGACGGCCGCGTATTCGCGGGCGTGTTCAATCGCCACAGCGGTTTGGTCGGCCAGGGTTTTGCACAGTTCCGCTTCTGTACTGGTAAAATGGCGCTTTGAAATGGCGTTGCCCAGTATCAGCACACCAAACGGTTCGCCGGCCCTGAGCAAAGGCTGAATGATAAGCGGCCCCACATCCGGCGCGCCCATCAACGTAAACAACATTCTAATCTGGCTGTTGTCTTTGTATTCGTCAATAACCACCTGATATTTGCGTTTGAGCGCGTGTTTGATGGCCTGCTGGTCGTTGACCGGGAATGTCACCGATTCGCCGCGGCCTTTGCGGCTGGGGTTGTAAATTGAAACCAGCCGCAGTTGCGACATGTCGTTCTCGTTTTCCGGCATGGCAATGGCGCACTGGTCGGCTTCAAGCGCCTGGGCCACACTTTTGGCCGCACCGTCCAGCACGTGAGAAAGTTCCAGCGAGCCGGTGATGGCGCGGGTGGCCTCAAACAGGCTAATCAACCCCCTGACCTGGTCCATTGAGACTTCGCTGAGGTTTTTCAGCTCGCGGCTGCGGGCGCTGAGCGATTGAATGGCGCCGTTGTAAACTGCCACCACAAAAATGGGGTAGGCAATCAGTTCCATCAGCCGCACCCAACTGGGGTTGTGAGCCTGCGGATAGTTACCGCCCAGAAAAATGTGCAGCATGTACCCCACAAACAGCGTACCAAAGCTGAACAGGGCAAACATGCGTTCATCGTCCATTTTCAGGGCGCAGTTGACCGCGCCAAACAGTACCAGTGCGCCCTGCCAGGCCACAAAAAAGTATTCCCAGACGGTGCTGTTAAAATCGCTGCCGCGCCAGAAAAAGACTGCCACAAAGTAAAAAATAAAGGCAAACACCGTGTTCAGGGCCAGCAGCACATTGCCGGTAAAACTTTTTTCTCTGAAGTAGGGGGTAAAGCCCCACACCAGAAAACCCAAACTGGTCACGGCCACCATACGTTCAAACGGAGGCAGCCACTGCTGGGCAATTTCCGGGGAATTTCTGCCAATCATGGCCATGACAAACAGCATGACCCGCAAAATGGTCAGGCTGCCAAACACAATGGTCAGCCGGTAGGCCCGGAACGAATCCAGCCGCCGCCACTGCCACACGGCAATGACCAGCGCCGCTTCGATGCTGAAAAATGTAAACAGGTAGTAGGCCAGATTCAGGGCCGGGCTGGCAAGAAAATTAAACACGGTAAAAATTTCCAATCACCCAAAAATAGCGCGGTTTGTCGCTGGAAAATGGCCGAAACCGGCCATTTTTTAAACACAGTTTATTAAGGCTGGTTCATTATACCATAATTAAATTGCAT
>RFJF01000782.1 GCA_003695455.1 Chloroflexota bacterium | reverse complement strand
TTTGGTTCCCAAAATGAGCGTACCCCGGTAAAACCGAAGCACTCCTTCCCACATTTGCCCTGGCCAGGACAGCTTGATTATAGGTGGAACGTGCCAGATGTGCTTGACGTAACGCGTACCGTTGCCTGTCGCAAGGCTGACGCACAGGAAACGGATTTAAAAGTAAAAAGCCGGGCTGCCACGTACCCGACTTTTCAAAGGAGGAGAAGAGGTGTCAATTTTGTTTGACACCCCCAGTATAGCGCAATTTATCAAACGGGCTTGACGCATCTGCAACGGCGGCACGCTGAAAACCCTACGCTCACCAAACGCTGTTGCCCAACAGCGTTCAGGCCGCAATTTGATGCATATGAACGTCTTGTTGCGGGTAGGGAATGCTGATGCCTTCGTTGTCAAAGCGAAGTTTAACCGCTTCGGTTAAATCAAAGTGAACTCCCCAGTAGTCTTCAACTTTTACAAAGGGGCGCACGGCAAAGTTGACGCTGCTATCGGCCAGTTCCAGCACGGCCACGGTGGGGGCCGGCTCTTTCAGCACACGGGGGTCGGCGTGAACCAGTTCTTCCAGTATAGATTTGGCCTTGAGCAAATCATCGTCATAGCCAATGCCAAAAACCAGGTCAAGCCGCAAAAACCCTTTTTCAGAGTAGTTGGTTATGCTTCCACCGGTTATTTGCGCATTGGGAACAATCACTGTTTTGTTATCGGGGGTGAGCAGGACTGTGTTGAAAATCTGGATTTGTTCTACCACACCAAACACGCCGGCGGCTTCGATAAGGTTGCCCAGCGTGAAAGGTTTAAACACCAAAATTAACACGCCCGCGGCAAAGTTTGCCAGCGAACCTTGCAACGCCAGCCCTACGGCCAGCCCGGCAGCACCTAAAATGGCAATTATTGATGTAGTTTGTACTCCCAGGCGTTCCAGCGCCGCCAGCCCGGCTACAACCAGAACGGCAATGTAGGCCAGGTTTGCCGCAAAGGGAATCAGCGTTTCATTGATGCCGGTTCGGGACAGAGCTTTTTTGACCAGCCGTGAAACCACCCCAGCCAGCCAGTAACCTATTGCAAAAATGATGAGTGCGTATAACAGGTTCAGGCCGTATTGAACAATTAGTTGGGAAAATGAGTTGACAATGGACATGGTGGTGATGTTCTCCTATTTTTTTGGTAGTTTATTGGGATAATTTTTCTGCAAAAAGGGAATCAGGTGTTCCAAAAATTGCCGCATGGTGGTTTGCCCGGCCCGGATCAGCGCCTCTGAGCGGGCCTGGCTCATTTCAAAATCGGTGGTGCCGTAACCTTGTGCCGGCAGGCGGCACACACCATCGGCGTAGGCATCAATGACCATTTTGTCATGTCCGCGCATCATGGTGTTGATCAGGCGGGCTATGCGCTGAATGGTGGTTAAGCTTTGAAAGCCTACCGAAAACCGGGGTAAATCATCGTCATCTTCCGCGGATTCTGCACCCGGCACCGGCAGGGTTTCATCAATCAGCAGCCCCACCGCAAATTTGTCGTCGTGCTGGCCCATCAAATCAATCACTTCCCGGCGGCGGGAAATCAACAATTCAATGGGGAAATTAGACAGAACACCGCCATCAACCACTGTGTGCCCGCTAATATCCTGGCCCCGGTACAATCCCCATTCGGCTTGCCAGCGAACTTCTTGCCACACAAACGGAATGCTCATTGACATGCGCACAGCGTTGACCACCGGGCAGTTGGGTGCGGTGCGGTGATTGAGCACCAATATCTGGCTGGCGGTAGTGTCAGAGGCTACCACGGTTAAATCTTTGCCCGTTTTTTGATTAAATTCTGCCAGCGTGGTTTGCCCCAAATTCCGGTTGTTTTGGTCCAGTTTCTCGGTCAGCCAGTCAACAAAAGCCTGCCCGGCGTACAGCCCCCCGCGCTCGATAAATGAGAAAATCTGCCGGTAGAGGGGAATTTTCATCAGCGCGTCAATAAATTTTTCATCAAGACGTTCTTCAACCGACTCCGGAACAAAGGGCAGGTCAATGCCTTTGAGGGTGGTGTTGGTAATGCTGTTTTTAATCACATCGGGGGAGAAATCTTGCGGAATATCCATAAAACTGGAAAAGCGTGATTTCCCGTTGGGTAGTTTTTCATTGACGGCAGCCAGTAGTTCGGCGGCGTCAAAACCGGCGGCCAGCAGTGTGGCCGTAATTGCTCCCGCCGACGTACCCAGCAGCCGGCCGTAGGTATAACCCCGGGCCTCAAATTCCTGCATAGCGCCAACAAAAACCAGTCCTTTGGCGCCGCCTCCTTCAAACACAAGGTTAAAATCATAATCTGTCATTGCAACCTCCGATCAGTTTAAACCGTTGCCTGACTCGCGTTGAACATATAGTTGGAAAGCGTGCAATGATTGAGGAATTTACGTGGCTGGTAGAAAGAAAATGGCAAACCATCTGCAAAATGACGGTGATACCGGTAAATATACTCCGCTGTAATTGATAAGGCAAACCTCAATTAGTGGGCAAAAAACAATCATTTTTGCTCATAACCCGGATTCGTGATATAATCCTTCGGTTGAGATTAACTCTTGGCACCTAAATAGTAGTATGTTAGCTAAATTGGGGCCTGAGCCTGATAACCACGTCGGCTCTCCGCCCGACAACAAGGAGATAGTTTAAGTGGCACTTACAACACACGAAAAGCAGGAAATTATTCAGAAATTTCAGATTAATGAAGGAGATACCGGTTCATCGGCGGTGCAAATTGCACTGTTGACCACGCGCATCAATCAACTTCAGGAACATCTGAAGTTGCACAAGCATGACAACAGTTCACGGCGTGGCCTGTTAAAACTTGTTGGGCAGCGCCGCCATCATCAGGAATATTTAAAACGAAAGGACCCCGAGCAATATCAGGAGGTTATTCAGGCGTTGGGCTTGCGCAAATAAATGAGCGCGGCCCGGTGTATCACTACTGGTACCAAACGAGTAGAAGGGGAAACGTAACCCTCTTCTGCTCGTTTGCGTTCTAACGTCAACAAAAAACTCAAATAATAAATTGCTCTCCTGAGGCGCGGGGTAATTAACAAGTACAATTACAATTAACAATTGGTAAGTATCAATTAGGGCAAACCGATTAATTGATATTTCCTTGTTGTTAATTGATAATTAAGCGTTGTTAGTTATATATTTCCCAAGCCTCCGGTAGAGCGCCAACTCTTAAGGAGGATTTTTTATGTCTAAACCACAAGCTCACCGTTTTGTGGCCCAACTAGGGAATGATGAGATTATTTTTGAAACCGGGCAGCTTGCCGGACAGGCCAACGGCGCCGTTGTTATCAGGTCTGGCGACAGCATGTTGCTAACCACGGCAACGGCCTCTAGCAGCCCCCGCGAAGGACTCGATTTTTTCCCACTCAGTGTTGAATTTGAAGAAAAATTGTATGCGGCCGGCCGAATCCCCGGCAGTTTCTTCCGCCGTGAAGGCCGCCCCAGTGAAGACGCTATTCTCACCGCCCGCCTCACCGACCGGCCGCTGCGCCCCCTGTTTGATAAAAACGCCCGCAACGATATTCAAATAATCATTACCGCCCTCTCTTCAGACGGCGACAAATATCTGGATATTCTGGCGATTAACAGCGCCAGCGCAGCCCTGACCATTTCTGATATTCCGTGGGACGGGCCGGTTGGGGCCGTGCGTATTGGCCTGATAGAAGACGAACTGGTGGTCAACCCCTCTACCGGGCAAATGGCAGAAAGCGAACTTGACTTACGCATTGCCGGCACAGAAGATGCCATTCTTATGGTTGAGGCCGGCGCCAGCGAAGTTCCCGAAACTACTATGATTGAGGCGTTGCGGTTGGCCCACCAGGCCATTCAGCCCGTTATTCGCGTTCAAAAAGAAATGCGGGCCGCCATCGGCAAACCAAAAATGCAGTTGGTGACCAGCCAGGTTTCTGATGACGCGGTGGAAAAAATCACCGCCCAAATTGGCGACAAACTTGAAAAAGTGGTGCAAACCGGCGGCAACAAAGTAGAATTCAGCAACGCCATCAATGCCGTGCGAGATGAACTGATTGCCGCCTTTGAAGGCGACGATACCGTAAGCATCAAAGATATCAACGCTGTTCACAGCAGCGTTCTCAAAAAAGCCATCCGTTCCCGCATTCTCAACCAGGGTCTCCGGCCAGACAACCGCGATACCCGCACCGTGCGGCCCATTTGGGGCGATGTAGGGCTGTTGCCCCGCGCTCACGGTTCCGGTTTGTTTACCCGCGGCGAAACCCAGGCCCTGACCATTGCCACGTTAGGCACCCCCCGCGATGAACAGCGCCTGGATACGCTTGGCCCCCGTGATTTCAAACGGTACATTCACCATTACAACTTCCCGCCGTTTTCGGTGGGTGAAACCGGCCGGGTGGGGTCGCCCAACCGGCGGGCCGTGGGGCACGGCGCGCTGGCAGAACGGGCGCTGGTGCCGGTTATTCCCCCGGCAGAAGAGTTTCCGTACACACTGCGGCTGGTTACAGAAGTTCTCAGTTCAAACGGTTCAACCTCAATGGCCAGCGTTTGTGGTAGTACCCTCAGTTTGATGGATGCAGGCGTACCCATTTCTGCGCCCGTGGCCGGTGTAGCCATGGGGCTGGTGCAGGAAGGCGACCAGTTTGCCGTGCTCACCGATATTCAGGGCATTGAAGACGCGCTGGGTGACATGGACTTTAAAGTAGCCGGCACGCGCGAAGGCATTACCGCCCTGCAAATGGACATCAAAATCAGCGGTTTGCGCTGGGATATTATGGAACAGGCACTGGCTCAGGCTCTTGAAGGCCGCCTGCACATTTTGGGTAAAATGGATGAAATTCTCCCTGCGCCGCGTGAGCACCTGAGCAAATACGCGCCCAGCATTGTCACTGTTCAAATTGACCCTGAAAAAATCGGGCGCGTCATTGGACCCGGTGGTAAAATTATCCGTGCTATTCAGGATGAAACCGGCGCCAAAATTGATATTGATGATGACGGCACCGTGTTTATTGCCGCCACCGATCAGGAATCGGGAACCATGGCCCTTGAGCGCGTAAAAGCCATGACCGAAGAGGCCGAACTGGGTAAAATTTACACCGGCAAAGTGGTGCGCATTGCCGACTTTGGCGCGTTTGTGGAAATTTTGCCCGACACCGACGGACTGGTCCCCATCTCGCAATTGGCAGATTACCGGGTACCGTCTGTGTCTGATGTTGTTGCGCTGGGCGATGAAATTATGGTTATGGTCACCAATATTGACCCCGCCGGAAAAATCCGATTGTCTCGTCAAGCCGTGCTTGAAGGGTGGTCGTTGGAAGAAGCGCGCAAAAATGACCGCCCGCCTGCCCGCCGGGGTGGCGGCGGAGAACGACGTGGCGGCGGCCGGGACCGTCGTGGCGGTGGCCGTGACCGGCGCGGTGGCGGCGGCGACCGCGACCGCAATCGCAATCGCCGCTAGATACTACAAAAATAAACCCGGTTAGAGTATAATTATCAGGGTAACATAACTATGTATGTTACCCTGATAAATTACTTGTGGGGTGGTAAATGTATTCTGACCCATCTGAACCCAACGGCAGTTACCCGCCGGAAACCACACCGGCAGGGCCGTCGCCGTTAAAACGGCTGGTACAAATTACCCGCGAAATCCTGGAAACAATTGTGCCGGCCGTGCTGATTGCACTGCTGATCAACCTGTTTCTGGCACAGGCCACCCGGGTGTACGGCCAGAGTATGGAGCCAAACCTGCACACCGACCAACGGCTGATTGTTGAAAAGATAACGTACAATCGCTTTTTCAGGCAGGCATTTGGTATTGAAGGGCCGGAACGGGGCGATGTGGTGGTGATTAAACTTGATAGCCAGGGCGGCGAATTGTTGATTAAGCGGGTCATCGGGTTGCCGGGAGACTCGATAGAAGTTCATGATGGTCAGGTTTATGTTAATGATATTCCGCTTAATGAACCCTACCTGAATAGTGTGACAACAGGCTATTACGGGCCGGTGATTGTTCCGCCGCTGCATGTTTTTGTTTTGGGAGACAACCGCAACTTTTCAAATGATTCCCGTAATTTTGGCACCATTCCAATCAAAAATGTTGTGGGCCGGGCCTGGTTTTCTTACTGGCCCCCGGAACAACTAGGCTTTGTCCGATAATTCTCTTGCACCTGCCGGCTATCAATTGAATTCAACAATTACACCAGAGATGCCGCACCCGGTATCTCTTTTTTATGGAGGCTGAGTTTGACGTCTGCTCCCCGGTGGACTCCGGAAACAAAACGATTTGTTTTTGTGGTTTGCGCTATTTTATTGGCGTTGGCTGTCTGGTATTTCAGCGTTATTTTGGCGCCGTTGGTGGTAGCGGTTATTATTGCCTACCTGCTTACCCCGGCGGTAAACTGGCTGTCACGCCAAACACCGCTCAGCCGCGGGGTGGCTGTACCCATTGTTTATATTTCATTCCTGATTATTTTGGCCCTTATTCCCTCTCTGCTGGCGCCGCTGGTTGTGCAGCAAATCCGGCAAATTGATCTGGATTTGCAAAACCTGTCTGACCAATTCAACACGGTGCTCAACTCTTTCAACCATGCCGCGGGGGATTTTGTTGACACGGAGTCTCTGGCCCAACAGGCCGAAGGCAGCCTGAACCAGATTTTTTCGCCGGTAGCCGAGCTGGCCGCCACGCTGGCTGTTGGCATTGCCGGCGGCGTTATCTGGGCCATTTTTATTTTTGTGGTGGGTTACTATCTGCTGTTAGATGGTAACCGCTTTGGCCGCTGGGTGGGCAGTTGGGTTCCCCAGGATTATCACCATGAGTTTAACCAACTGCGGGCTGCGCTTGACGCGGTGTGGAAATCTTACTTTTTGGGGCAGGTAATTTTGGCCGTGCTGGTAGGAACAATTATTGGTGCTGCCACGGCCATTTTGGGGATTCGCAGCGCCATTTTATTGGGGTTGGTAGCTGCCCTGCTGGAACTTATTCCCAACTGGGGGTACGGCGTATCGGGCGCGGTAGGTGTAGTTTTTGCTTATTTTCAGGGCTCAACCTGGATTCCACTGCCGCCGTGGGCCTTTGCCCTGCTGGTGGGCGGCTTCTATTTTTTAATGTGGCAAATTGATACAAATTACCTGATTCCGCGTATCATTGGTAACCGGCTGCAACTTCCACCGGCGGTTATCATTGTTGGAATTATTGCCGGGGCCAGTGTGGGCGGCGCATTGGGGTTACTTTTGGCCGCCCCAACCATTGCCACCGTGCGGTTGCTGGGCAGTTACATTTACCGGCGGTTGCTTGATTTGGAACCTTACGTGCTGGTGTATGAATCACCGGCCATTGGGGGAGAACCTTCTGAGCCGGTACCCCACCCCCAACATACAGAACCGGATGAGCCGGAAAGTAGTGCCCATGAACAATCAGCTTGAAAACCCCGGCGATAGCCTGGAGGGCAGCGGTTTGTTGCTACAACGGGGGCG
>RFJF01000781.1 GCA_003695455.1 Chloroflexota bacterium | reverse complement strand
TCGCACAGGTATCAGCGAGCCGGCAGGTTGGCCGTTAAACTCTACGCTTAGCACGGCCTCTGTAATCAGGCGGTCATCGGGGCTGTCGCCCTCTCGCAGGCCGTGGTAGGTGATATCGTACGAGCCAACGATGGGGCTGGTGATATTCATACTATCGCCAATGGCCAGGTTTTGCTGCGTTTCAACCTGGTAAGAGCGACTGCCAACCACGCCAATAGCCAGCAGAATAACCCCAATGTGAATGAGATACCCGCCGTAGCGCCGGTGATTGCGCCCCACCAGCCGCCACAGGGCGGTGGGGTAGCTTTCGCCGCGGGCACTGTGCCGGGCGCGCACGCCGCGCCAGTACTCGTTGAGGGTTGCAGCCAGCGTAAAGCCGCACAGCCCAAAGCCCAGCAACGCACCCGGAAGCTGGATTCCGGCAATCAGGTAGAGAGCTGCCGCAGTAGCCACGCCGGCAATCAGCGGGCCTGCCAGTGTACTCCACAGTTTTTGCAGTGAGGCGCGCCGCCACGGAATAAGCGGAGCCACGCCCATCAGAATAATTACAATGGCCCACAGCGGCGCAGTGGTTTGTTCAAAGAAAGGCGGGCCAACTACAATTTTTTCGCCCAGCAGGGCTTCTGAGAAGAGGGGAAAATGTGTGCCCCACCAAACAACCACGCCAATTCCCAGAAAAATGAGGTTGTTGAGCAGAAATACTGACTCGCGGGAAATGAGCGAGTCGAGTTCGTTTTCAGATTTGAGAATTTCCCAGCGGGAAACAAACAGGTAGAGCGAAGCGGCAAACATAATGGCAATAAAGCTGAGGAAAAGCGGCCCAATAGCGCTTTGGGCAAAGGTGTGCACGCTTGAAATCACGCCGGAACGCGTGAGGAATGTTCCTTCGATGACCAGCGCAAAGGTGAGAATAATCAGGGCCATATTCCAGCGTTTGAGCATACCCCGGTTTTCCTGCATCATCACCGAGTGCAAAAACGGCGTAGCTACCAGCCACGGAATAAAGCTGGCGTTTTCAACGGGGTCCCAACCCCAGTAACCGCCCCAGCCCAGCACATCGTAGGCCCACCAGCCGCCCAGCAAAATTCCCAAACTGAGAAACAGCCAGCCAACCAGAGACCAGCGGCGGGTAGTTCTAATCCACAAATCACTGGTTTGTTTGGTAATGAGCGCCGCTACCGCAAAGGCATACGGAATAACAAATGAAACAAACCCAATATACAGCACCGGCGGATGAATGACCATACCAAAGTGGCGCAGCAACGGATTCAACCCGGAGCCGTCGGGGGGGAAGAAATCGAGCTGTTCAAACGGGTTGGCTACAAATACCACCAGCATTACAAAAAATGCCACGGTAATTTGGGTAACGGCGATGACGTACGGCATCATCACCCGCATAGAGCCCCATTTTTTCAGCAGCACCAGTGCCGAAAAAATAGACATCAGCCACGCCCAGAACAACAGCGAGCCGTCTTGCCCGCCCCACAGGGCCGTAACCCGGTAAAACAGAGGGGCCGCCCGATTGCTTACCTCGAACACATACTTGGTTTGGTAATGACCGGTAATCAGCAGATATTCAATGATGATGACCGCCAGCGTGAGAAAACCGGTAACGCCAAATGCGGCATTGCGTGAACTGGTCACCAGTTCGGGGATGCGGCGCCGGGCGCCAATGACAGAAACCACTGTGGCGTACAACGCCAACGCCAGAGCCAGAGCCATCGCAACGTATCCAATATTGGGCATAAAACTCTCCAAATCTGCCACTCAATAAAATTGAGGGTTGGGAACGCAGACAACTGTCTGCGCTCCGTTAGCCCTCAGTTTGTTGAGAAGCTGCTCAAATTACTTGCAAACAAAACCTTGTACTGTGTTTAACTTGCAGGGCGTCTATTTAACAGCCTGCACCTGTACTTCTTCGATCTCACCTTCTTCATAGCGGCTGGGGCACTTGAGCAGCAGCGAATCGGCAGTGAAAGTTTCTCCATCATATTTGCCCTCAAGTATGGCCTGAGCGCCCTCGCGCATCTGGTCCGGTTTGGGGCCGTTAAAAACTACGTGCATCCGGTCACCGTTCTCGCTGACCACATCAAACGCCAGAATCAGGTCACGGTTGTTAAAATCAATGGTTTCGGCGTCAACATTGCCGGACACGCGCACGGTGCGATTTAACATGACATCGCCTTTGGCGTGCAACTCGTCAACAGTCAGAAAATAGGCGGCATTACTGGAAATGCCGGTGTAAATCAGGTACACCACAGCCAGGGCAACCATCACCCCGCCCACAATAAATTTCATCTTTTTGTTTGCAGATTTACTTGCAATTTCAACGGTTGGAATTGTAGTAGATTGCATATGTTGTCATCCTCACTTGACTGAACTGATATGAATTAGACGTTGATTGATTGACTAAATTTGAAGGAAATAGCCGATTGTCGTTAACAACACGGTTAACAGGCCGTAAGCCATTTCCTGAAATCCCACAATTTTGGGTTTGACTACCCGGCGCTGCGCCGATAACCCAAACAGCGACCGGCCCAGCAACACAAGCAGTGCCGCTACCGCCAGCCACGGAGCCAGCCCCGCCACCGCCAGCCCGGCGATGATGAGCGCTGCCAGCAGGTGCGTCAGTGTTACCGGAAGCCGCCGAATTTTCTGCCCTCGTTCAAGCCGCAGCCGCGCCCGTACATATACTACAGAACCGACTGTTCTGGCAAACAGAATAACCCACAAAGCCAGCGCCGGCCCGGCGCTCCAACCGGCAGCCATCGCCGCCGCCGAGGCCACCGCGCCCAGCGCGCCCGCGCCAAACAGTTCCGGAATCAACTCCCGCCCGCGATTGCGGGCATCGTAGTACAGTTGAACCGCCGCCAGCGGAACGGCCAGCAACAGCGGCAGCCAAAAGGCAAACGGGCTGCTGGCCCAGGCCAGCACAAGCCCCGCAGCGGCTACCGCCAGATACAGGGCGGCCAGCCGTTCGGCCCAGATTGAGCGCGGGTAGCGGCGTCCCTTGCGCCGGTCGGTGAGGGCCAGCTTGAGCGGCTGCTGAGAGAGAAACGCGCCCGACGCCGCCACGCCCAACCACAATGCGGCCATCGAGGGGGCCACCAACAGGCCCAGTAAAATCGGCTCAAATAAAAAGCCCCAGCCGCCGTGTGACGCCGGCAACGCGATGGTTTTGAGGTTGGGTTTTGGTTTGGTTTGTGCTGTTGTTGCAGTCATATTTCACAATTCAGGGCAGAAACGTTATTAGAATTTTTAACTCAACTGCCCATCATGGGCACGACCGGTTTTTCACCCAGTTTAGCTTGCAATTC
>RFJF01000780.1 GCA_003695455.1 Chloroflexota bacterium | reverse complement strand
TCGATTTCGTCGGCGGTATCCCAGCCGGGCGAACTGACGTTGAACACCACGTACTCATCGCCCAGCAGCCGGCCCAGTTGATTTGAAAAGCGGTCTTCCGGGTTGGCAATACCGGAACCGGCCACAAACGAATCGCCCACCACCATCACTTTGGTTTTGCCGGCTACATCCTGTGGCGTCCACTCGCGGTCACGGTAGCCCAGCGAATTTTCCTGCCAGTAGCGGGCGTACCAGTTTTTGGAAGCCAGCGTGTAGCGGAAGCCATCGGATTGGGCAAAGAACAGTTTGAAGCCCAGCTCCAGCGCCATCAACGTGAAAAAGACGGCCAGCAGCGCCAGCAGGCCGTTCTCCAGCCAGCGGCGCACCCGGCCCTCGCCCATGCCGTACCGAACCAGAAACAACAACCCCGCCAACACGCCCGCAACGATAATAAAAATTACACCAAATCCAAGCCAGTAGTTCATTGAACCTCGTATTCAATCAAATAAGGCATCTTCTACCCTTCCATCCAACCTGTATTACCGTGGACATTCAAGGGTTATTTACTTCGCCTGGTAATAACAACAAACCATTTCTCCCCAACCACTCGCACATTACATCTCCCATCAACCGCTGACCGTCCTTATTAAGGTGTGACTCCAACCCCTCAAAATATAGCGGCCCGCCACCGTCCAGATAATGGCGTTGAAAATGGGGAAACATATCAAGCACGGGAACCTGCCGCGCTTCAAAAAAACGGGCTATGGTTGCATTCGGCTCGTCATATACCCAGTCCACCAGAACACCTATATCCGGAAAGGCAATCTCACCAGAATCAATCTGCCGAACCAGATCCATCCGTTTTTCATTGCTCACCTGGTAATCTGCGGGAATGATAACCACCATCAATCGGCGTCCATCGGCCTGAACAGTACGATGCATCTCTACGGCGATGGCTTCAAATAACTGCCAAACCTGTTTCAATTCAAACGGAAGAGCATCATTATTAGTAAAATTTCGGGTATGCAGATAGATATCCCATCCGGCATCATTTTCCTCCAACACCGGAGAAATCGGCAGAATATTCTTCCTTGTCCCCACCAGCATTTGCCGAATCTTTGACTCCGGATAGAACAATACTCGCCATAAGCGGGAATGCTGGCGCAGAAACAGTTCCAGAGAATTCACATTCTGGGGATACGGTTCATCCCAACTCATCCAGGAAGAGACAATTTTGTCATCCTGTAGCTCCAGCCGGTATGCGCCAAATCCAGCCGCCAGACGGCTGTCAGTAGTGCGGCGCAAATTGACAAAATCATTCCCTACATAAATCACCCACACCACCACGTCAGGGTTGTATTTTGCTCCCTCATTCTGATAAAATAAATACTCCTCCCACGGGCCATACCCCGATACGCCACCGTTGATAACCTCTACCGGGGCAGAGAGCTTTCCGTTCAGACATTGCTCCACCCGATACGGAAATGATTCTTTCAGGTACACATCCAGAGCTTCGGTGAATGAATCGCCCAGCATCAATAGCCGGTATGTGCCGGGAGGCTTTTCATACGAATGCTCCGTATCACGCAGCCCCAGCGAATTAATCTGAATGGGGATAGCACGACTATCCTTGGTAGTGATAACCGTTGTGCCGTCTGGTTGTAAAGACCAACCCAGCCGGGGGTCAAGCCGATACAGGGCCAATCGCTGGGACGTTCGCTCAACCAGCGCGTCAAGCATTGATGCCGGCACCAGCCGCAGGCCGGCTTCAAGCAACAGGACTCCGCCCAGTACCCCCAAGACCACCACCACAACCTTCACCAGGCATCCAGAGGATACCCTACCATTCCTCACTCTACCACCTCCACCGGCCTAATGCAGACATTGGTCACTTCGCTCATCTGGCCGTCCTGCCGCAGCAGGTTGTTGACCGGGTACAGCATCTGGGCAATTCCCCAGGCCAAAATTGGCAGGCCCGGCAATGCCAGACTCAACACCGCCGGCCCGCCCCGTTGGAGAATCCGCCTGCTCCGTTCCATCGCGCTAAAAAATCTCTTCCACCACCGATTCGGGGCGGTGGTTGATTTCGTCAAAAATGCGCCAGATGTACTCGCCGATGACGCCCAGCATCACAATAATCATGCCCAGCAAAAAAGAAATCAGCGCCGCCAACGTGGCAAAACCGCGCGTGCCGGTGATGTCGGGGTTGCCCAGCAGGGCGTTAATCACAATGAACAGCCCGTACACAAAACTGACCCCCGACACCGCCAGCCCAATCATCGAAATGATACGAATGGGGGCAATGGAAAAGCCCAGCAGCGAATCCAGAAAAAATTTGAACTTTTTGGAGAAGGTCCAGCGAGACTGGCCGTGTTCGCGAGCCTGCCGTTTGTAGCGGATGATTTGGGGCCGGAAGCCGAGCGAGTAGGCAAACAGCGGAATGTTGATGTTTTTGCCGCTGTTTTGCAGATACGGCAGAAAAATTTTGTCCATCAGGGCCATATCGTAGCCGCCGGGCGGGTAGTTGGGCACCACCATGGCCCGCAGCAGTTTGTAGTAGCTGGCAGAAAAGAATTTGGACATCGGCGGGTCATCCCGCTCGGCGCGGGCGCAGATGATGAATTTGGCCCCGTCCAGCCAGCGCTCCACCATCTGCGGAATCAATTCCGGCGGGTCCTGCAAATCCGCGGCCAGAATGGTAAAGGCGTCGCCGGTGACCAACCGGAAGCCGGTTTTGATGGCCTGCATCGAGCCGAAGTTCCGGGCGTGTTTGGCCACTTTGACGCGGGGATGCTGCCGGCGCAGATCGAGCAGTACCGCCAGCGAATTGTCGCCGGAGCCGTCATCCACAAAAATCATCTCCAGTTGAATGTTGTTGGCCCGCAGCGTTTGCTCCACCGCCTGCAACTCGGCAAACAGCGCCGGCAGCGATTCTTCGTTGTAGTAAACAGGCACAACCACCGATAGCGTTTTCATTGAGTCCATTTAATCCAGGAAAAATTCGGTATTCAGCCGCGACGAGCTGGTCAGCGTTTTTTTGCGCCAGGTGCCAATCACCACCTGCCCGTCCTCCACATCGCTCAAAATCAGCCCGCCGGCGCTGATGATGGAATGGCTGCCAATATTCACGTGATTTGCCACGGTGGCGTTGGATCCCAAAAAAGTGAACGCCCCCAGATTGACCGTGCCGTTAATGGCCGAATGCGCGCCCAGAAAACAGTGGTCGCCCACCGTGGAGTGGTGGCCCACAAAGTTGCCGGTCCACATGATGACGTTGTTGCCCACGCTGGCAAACGGCTGGACCACACTTTTTTCAAAAATAAAGCAGTGTTCGCCAATGTTGGCGTTTTGCCACACAAACGCCTGCGAGCTGATGTAGGACGCCGGGGAGTACCCTTTTTCTTTGGCCTGCCGGTACAGCGCGGCCCGCACCTTGTTCAATTTAAAGTAGGTGATGGCCACAAAAAAGCTGTGCGTGTCCGGCGAAAAACGCTGTTCCAGTTCTTCAAATGGCACCACCGGCAGATCGAACAGCGTTTCCTGCCGGATGAATGAACGCTCGACGCTGAAGGCCACCACCCGGTAATTTGAATCGTGGGTAAAATATTCATAGGCCACTTCGGCAAACGCGCCCGCGCCGATGATGATGAGATTTTGTTGCTTGTTCATAAATTCCTCTGCCCGGTGAACCGGGCGATTTCCCCGGCCACAATTTTTACAGATTCCGGCGGCATTTCCGGGTACAGGGGCAGCGAGAGCACCTCCTGCGCGGCCCGTTCGGTGTGGGGCAGGCTGCCCGGCCCAAACCCGAGGTCGCGGTAGGCGGGCTGCAAATGCACCGGCGCCGGGTAGTGAATTTGCGCGCCGATGCCCCGTTTCCGCAGGTGAGCCAGCAGCGCGTCTCGCTGCGCCGACCGCGCCACGTACAAATGAAACACGTGCTCCGTGTGGGGCGCGGGGGCCGGCAGTTGCAGCCCCAACC
>RFJF01000779.1 GCA_003695455.1 Chloroflexota bacterium | reverse complement strand
GTGTAAAAACGAAGCTTTTTCAGGTTTCATAACAACAAGATAGTGTACCCAACTTTAACAGATTGCCTAATCGGACTCATCGGAATCCTCCGGAAACCAGATGCGGCTCAAATCCGAGGCGGCGTCGCTGAAGCGTTTGACCAGCCAGGCAAAAATGCCGCTGATGACCACAAACACCACCAAAATGCCGAAGGTGGAAAATCCAAGTTGCTCCGCGCCGTTGCTAAACACGTAGATAAATGCGCCAAACAAAGCCACTGCGCCGCAGGCCAGCAAAATTGCCAGCACAATCGCCAGCCACAGCGACGGCGCTTTTTTGGGGGGAGCAGGTTGGTTTTTGTTCATCAGGCATATCATAACGCGGCAAGCCACAAATGAGAAATAAGTACCCTGCAACTTTTTTTGAGACGTTGCGTATTGACAATTGAAGCTGTCCGTGATAGACTGTTAGATAATTACACGTAATTCTGTAATCTAAAAACAAGGAGAGACAAAAATGGCAGACACAAATAATGGAAACGGCACCCCCGAAGCAGTGGTTGACGAACCCGTGGTAGAAGAAGCAGCCACCAACACCGCAGAAGATATCAAAGCCTCGGCTGAAGAAGCGGTGAAAAAGGGCGCAGCCTCGGCAGAAGCCGCCGCCGACGCAATGAAAAAGAGCGCGGCAACCGCCAAAGACACCATCAACGAAGCCATCAAGCAGGTGGAAAAGCAAGTGGGCAACCTGAGCAAAGCGCTGGGCGGCGCCCTGCAGGACCGGGCCAACGTAGTCATGGTTCGGGTGAACGATGAAAGCCTGAGCTACCTGGATGTGCTGGTAGAAGCCGACATCACCAAAAGCCGGTCGGAAAGCGCAGCCTTTTTAATTAACGAAGGCATCAAGGCCAACAGCGGGTTGTTTGAGCAAATCCGCAGCATCACCGACCAGATTGCGGCGCTCAAGGCTCAACTCAGAGAAACGGTCAACATTGAATAAGTTGCCAAATACGGTTACAATGGAACGGAGACAGATATCTGTCTCCGTTTTTTATTGTAAATTTTGGGTGCTGGCCATTCTAACGCTAATCTAATAGTGCCCGCCTATAATTCCGGGTACTAACACCCACACTGGGTGCAAAGACTTATTGGAGTAACTGTATCCATGTTTAGCTTATTTGACGAATTAATTGAACACGACGACCTGCAAGACCAGTTGGAAGGTGATATTCCAATTCTACCGTTGCGTGGCACGGTAGCGTATCCTTTTATTATTATGCCGCTCAACATCGGCGTTCCACGGTCAACAAAATTAATTGACTGGGCCGCCAAAGAAGGCAGCCTCATCGGGTTGGTCACATCCCAGCAACCCGAAATTGATGAACCTAACCCCGACCAGCTTTACGATGTGGGCGTGGTAGCCCGTATTCACCGGGTTATGCGCAGCGACAGAGAAAGCGACACCAAACAGGTTATCATTCAGGGTATTGAGCGCATCAGAATTGATGAATGGACAGAAACCGAACCCTTTTTGCGCGCCAGAGTTTCACTGGAACCGGACCAGATTGACGAAGACCAGGAACTTGAAATTGAGGCCTACCGCCGCAGAATTGCCGAACTTTCACAATCCATTGTGGAACACCTGCCGCAAATTCCCAACGAGGTCAACGAGTTTCTGGATCAGGTAGAAGACCCGCGGGTTATTGTATACACCGTGGCCTCTAACCTGCGCATGGATTTTGACGACCAGTTGAATATTTTGCTGGAGGACAACCTGCGCGACAAAATGGCTACCCTGGTGCGGCTCATGAGCCGTGAACTTGAGGTGCTGGAAATCGGCCAGCAAATCCGCACCGACACACAGGAGAAACTGGACCAAACCCAACGTGAATTTTACCTGCGGCAGCAACTACGGGCCATTCAAAAAGAGCTGGGCGAAGACGACGACGAGGCTATTACAACCGAGTACCGGGAAAAAATTGAAAACTCCGGCATTCCTGAAGAGGCCAAAAAAGAGGCGCTCCGCGAACTGAGCCGGATGGAAAAACTCCAGCCCCAATCCGCCGAGTTTGGCGTGATTCAAACCTACCTGGACTGGATGGTTGAACTCCCGTGGAACGTCCTCACCGACGACAACCTTGATATTCAGCATGCCCGCAATGTGCTCAACGCCGACCATTACGACATGGACGACGTGAAACAGCGCATTCTGGAATATCTGGCCGTGCGCAAACTCCGGCTTGAGCGCCATCTGGATGATGAACCGGTAGAAAAAGGGCGCGAGCAGGACCGCGCCGGCGGCTCTATTTTGCTGTTTGTTGGGCCGCCCGGCGTGGGCAAAACCAGCCTGGGGCGCAGCATTGCCCGTGCGCTGGGGCGAGAATTTACCCGCATGAGTCTGGGCGGCGTGCGCGATGAAGCCGAAATTCGGGGGCACCGCCGCACCTACATCGGCGCTATGCCGGGGCGCATTATTCAGGCGCTGAAACGCGCAAAAACCCGCAACCCCGTATTCATGCTGGATGAAGTGGACAAAATTGGCTCAGACTGGCGCGGAGACCCCAGCAGCGCCCTGCTTGAGGTGCTGGACCCGCAGCAAAACTTTGCCTTCCGGGACCACTACCTGGATGTGGATTTTGACCTGAGCGAGGTGATGTTCATTGCCACCGCCAACACGCTCGATACGATTCCCGGCCCGCTGCGTGACCGGATGGAAATTATTCAGCTTGACGGCTACACCGAATTTGAAAAAATTGAAATTGCCAAAGGCTACCTCATCCCCCGGCAAATCCGGGCCAACGGCCTGCTCAGCAATGAAATCAGCTACAGCGAAGAGGCCATCCGCAAAATCATTCACGATTACACCCGCGAAGCCGGTGTGCGCAGCCTTGAACGTGAAATTGGCCGTGTGGCCCGAAAAATCGCCACTAAAATTGCCGCCGGCGACCTGCCGGCCGGCGATGAAGCGGCCGGCAGCCCCGTGTTTCAGGTAACCGGGGAGCAAATTCAGGAATATCTGGGCAAGCCCAAATACCATTTTGAGGCAGCCTTGCGTACCGAGCGCGCCGGCGTGGCTACCGGGCTGGCCGTCACCTCGGTGGGCGGCGATGTGCTGTTTGTTGAGGCCACGCTGATGCCCGGCAAAGACCGGCTCACCCTTACCGGCCACCTGGGCGATGTAATGAAAGAGAGCGCGCAGATTGCGCTCAGCTACGTGCGCTCGCATGCCCGGGAATTGGGGATTGACTCAAAGAAATTTGACAACGCCGATATTCACCTGCACGTGCCCGCCGGCGCCGTACCCAAAGACGGCCCCTCGGCGGGGGTCACAATGATTACGGCGCTGGTATCGCTGCTGACCGGGCGGCCGGTACGCGCCGAAGTGGGCATGACCGGCGAGGTCAGTTTGCAGGGGCAGGTCCTGCCCATTGGCGGCCTCAAACAAAAGGTGCTGGCCGCACATCGCACAGGGTTGAAAACGGTCATCTTCCCCAAACTGAACGAGGCAGACCTGGAAGACGTGCCGGAGGATGTTCGCAGCGAGATGAATTTGTTGCAGGCAGAAACCATTGACGAGGTCCTCAGATACGCGCTCACTCCGGCTGATGCATTTGAGGAGGGGTTGGCAGCGGATGCCGTTCCGCCGGAACCCATCGCTGAATTGCCCCTGAACTGATGCAAATCGGCCAAATGAAGAATAGAAAAACGCCCCTTGTGGCTACACAAAGGGCGTTTTTTTTGTTGGCAACCGGCGGCTTCAATTCAGCCGGTCAAATCTGAATTCCACCAGCACAAACTGGCCGCCCTCGAGCGTGACCTTAAAAGTTGCCAGGCCAATCAACTCAACCTCGTACTCGCCGGGCGGCAGACCGCCAAATTCGGTGGCGTAATCACCCAATTCCGGTTTGGTGCCGGTGGGCTGCGGGTCGCTCTGCCAGCTTCCGCTGTGCAGTACCACCGGATGGTCTTTTAGCCCGGCTGCCCGCACCCCGATGGTTCCCACTCCGGCCACGGTGGTTTCAACCACCCGTCCCTGCCAGCCAAACGCCGGTGTTGGCGTAAAGGTGGGGGCAGGCGTTGGCGTGGGTGTTTCTGTGGGGATAACCGGCTGCATAACCGGTGCGGGCGTGCGGGTTGGTGTTGGCAGCGGCGTGGCGGTGGCCTGCCGGGGGATTGCGCCCCGGCCCACCACCGGCGGTGCTTGCAAAAGTGCCTGCGTGGCAAAGGTGGCGTCGGGCAAAAATTCAAGTTCGGCTTCACCGGCGCCGTCCAAAAAAACAGATTGCACGGCGTTGGTGTGCAGCGCGGCCACGTGATACACGCCCGGCCCCAGTTGTCCGAATTCGCACAAATTGCCGCCCAGTACCGGGTTGGGCACGGTTTCGCAGTAGCGGGTTACGCCCAGCCGCGCCGAGGTGAGCGACACAATCATCCCCCGGCGGCCGTCTACTTTCACCCGCAACCTGCTGTCGGTTTGGGGGTGGGCGGTTACGCCGTTGCTGTTGCCGCGGACCACCGCCTGCCAGCCGGTAATTCCCGGCGGCAGCGCTTCAAGGCCAAAAACCACCCGCACCTGCTCACCATCGCCCACCCGCACCGGCATGCTTTGGTCAATTCCCTCCGGTGATATGGTGTACCAGCCGGGCGGCAAATTTTGAAAATGGCACACATCCTGCCCCTGCCGGTCCTGCCCGGTAACGCAACGTTGTTCAGCAAAATAACCGCTGTCCAGCCGATTTAGCCGCACCGCCATGCCCTCGATGCCGGTAATTTGCACGGCCAGCGTGCCGGCAGACCCGCCGGTTGGTACCCGGGCATCCACCGCGCCTACCCAGCGAGACACCGGCGTGGGCGTAAAAATGGGGGTTGCCGTGGGCAGGGGCGGCACAGTGGGCGATGGGGTAGCGGTGTCTGTGGGCAGGGGGGTATTAGTGGGGCGCGGAGTTGGAGTTGGCAGCAGCGGCGGCGGGTTGGTAGATGTGGCGCTGGGTGTTGGGGTGGCGGTGGGCTGCTGCAGGGTGAATTCAACCCGCGTGACCACGTTGGGTTTTAACGCCACCGCCAGCGTGGCGTTGCGCCC
>RFJF01000778.1 GCA_003695455.1 Chloroflexota bacterium | reverse complement strand
TAACTTCTACGGATATCCGCACATCCAATCGGGGAACTTGGGCCTATTTGGCAATCAGCGGTAAATACAACACCGAGTTGACCGTGAAGCTGGGTACGCCCGCTCCCTGCTCGATGACAGCAACCAGTTTTTGAATATAAAACAGGTCGCCGCGACGGGTGGGCGCGTCAAGAAATTTTTTCAGGGTTTGGGTTGAATCGTTCAGCACATACGCCCGCAACATAAAATTGGACCAGCCAACTTCCGGCGTAACGTAGGCGTTTTCACCAAACGTCATAGCCACATCGGTGAGCCACCACAGGTTGATTTCCTGCGCAATCTGGTTTGAATAGTTTGCCACCGCGATCCGTGAATTGTTTTGCAAAAACCGGCCCACGTCCCGGTCAAAATGTGCGGCAACCACCGTGGTATGATTTTCATCCCGGTGAAACAGAAACACCGGCGAGGTGTACCCCAACCCGTTGGCCGGTTGGTTGGGGTATCGCTGCCGGGCGCCAGCCAGAAATTGGTCAAAGTTGGCGGCGGCGGCAAACCCGGATTCGGCAAAGGCGCTGGCCTGGGTGTAATCGCCGGTGTGGTTGAGATGCTGCACAATTCTGGCAAAGCCGATGACCCCGCTGAGTTCCGGGTAACTGGTAATTTGATTATCGCTTTTGGCGCTGTTAAAAATGGATTTCAGGCTGCTGTAATGGGCTGCCACGTAACTCCAGTCGCCGGTGTTGTGCGAGTACAGCCACAACGCGTACAACACCGACGGGTTAACCTCAATGCCGGGCCAGTAGTTAAAGGACTGGTCGGGGTTTTGCACGTAGTACTCGCGGGGCTGCCCCACCAGATCGGACACTTTTCCGGCGTTGGGGCCAAAATACCCGGTCTGGTGCGGCGGGTACAGGTTGAGTTCGTTATCCAGATAGGTTTTTACGGCCGCCTGCAAATCGCCGGAAAGATATGGGTAGGCGGCGCTCAGGGTGTAAATTGTTTCGCTGGGGGTGGCGTAAAACATCACCGGATTGCCCTCAAGACCGATAAAATACAGGGTAGGCGCCAGATGCCCCAAATCAATCATCTCGCGGACGTGCGCCTCCAGTTTCTGTTGAATATCTGCCGTATCGGGAGATACCGGAACGGGTTGGGGAATATTGGTGATGTAATCTCCCAACGCGGCCCGCGCCGTGGGTGGATGATCCACAGAAAGCAAACCAAACGCCGCAGCCAGCAGCAATAAAACGGTCAGCGGACGGATGAAAATCCTCATTTCAACACTCCTTTAACCGCAATCAACGTATTGTAGTGAAAAATGTAGAACGTGTCTCCCACCACGGGTGTTGGACGTTTCAGGTCGTTGCCATCGCTAGAGACTTCTGACAGTACGGAGGTGTATTCGCCGATAAAAATCCATTCATTTTTACCCGGATAAAACACCACCGGCGAATTGGCAAACACACTGCCGGTTGAGTTGTTGTACACAGCCAGCGGGATTGTGGTTTGGCTGGCCGTATCCAGCCCCACCGTACCCCGGGCCGTATCCAGATAAATGATGTTTCCGGTGCGCATCAGCGCCGTCGATTCATCGGAAACCATGGGGCTTTTGAACGGGCCGCAATCTTCCCAGCCGCCGCTGCCTTTGATGCACCAATCAACGGGCAGAATGTCGCCGTTGACCAGGCTGAGTTCGCCGGTGTACAGAGCGTCGTTGGTGGTTTGGCCGTATTTGGCCGGCTCGCCAAATGAACGGCGATAGGTGACGTTGGCGTTGCCGTTGGGCAGCAGCACCGGCTGGGCATGCGGCGACTGGCTGCCTCCGGAGGCAAACAGCACCGGCGGAATAAACGGTTCGGCGCCGGTATTTTGGTCAACCACGTACAGCGGTCGCTGGTAGGGGTTGGCGGTCAGGTGCTGCACGATTTTCTGGCGCTGGGTTACCCACGACTGGTTATAAAGTGCCGGACTGGCGGAACTGCTGAACATACGAGTCCCGTCGCGCAGCGGAACGTGATGATTAACCGCCAGCATAGGCGTGAAAAAGACCCGCCCGTTGCCGGCTACCGTCCATCGGTCGCGGAAGCCCTGCCCGTACATCACTTTACTCCAGATGATGGCCCCCGTTGCGGCGCTGAGCGCGTACCCCTTGGAATCCATGCCGCCAAAAAAAATCTTGCCGTTGTCGTAGGCAGCGGTGTCAAAAATCGGCGCGCCGATTTTTGTGCGCCAGGCGAGCGCGCCGCTGGTCTGGTTGAGCGCAACCATATAGCCGTCGGAGCCGCCCATAAACACCTTGCCTTCGGCCAGCAGGGGGGCGGTTTTGACGGTACTGCCCGTTTTGTAGCGCCATACCAGCGAGCCGTTTGCAGCGTTGAGCGCGTAAATATACCCGTCGGTTGAGCCAAAAAAGACGCGGCCGTTTTCATACCCGGCGGAGTTGACCAGCGGCCCCTGGCTGGCATAGGACCAGACCACCGCCCCGTTGGCCGCGTTCAACGCGTACAGCGAACCATCGTTGGAGGGCATAAAAATCAACCCCTGCGCAATGATGGGCTGCACCCGCGAAGAAACCGGAAACATCGAATCTGTGGGGTTGGGGGCGTATTTGCCAATCCGCCACAGTTCAGTGAAGGGCGGGCCAACGGTTTGCGGCACGTACCCGGAGCGATGGGCATCGCCCTGCACCTGGGGCCAGCTTGTGTTGGCCATAATTTGCAGGTTTTCGCCGGCGGCCACGCCTTCACCGGGGTTGGGGTCAACGGCCGGCTGGTTGCTCTGCGGCGGCAGGCCGCCGGTATCGGCGCTGGCGGGCAGGGCAAAAACTGTCAGAATAATGAGAAAAATAATGCCTGTTCTGCCAATAAATTTAAGGTAGTGCAATTGCTTCTTCATCATCGTACTCCAAAACTACAATCAGGGCAGCGCTACTTTGGCGGCAATGTCCGTAGCCAGATTTGACACCGGCAGGGTCAACGTGCCGCCGCCGTCAGATGTGATTGTCTGGCTGCCGGTGGGCTGGCCCGTGGCGGTGTTAAACCACGTCACCACAAAATTCTGGTTAGCCCGCTGCATTGGAATTGAAACCGTGCCGCTGACTGCCGGAATCGAGGTTCCGTCAACCACCGCGCGCCAGGTGTGGCGTTTGTTGTCAATCCACAGGTGAGCCTGCCCGGCCTGCACATCTTTTTGCCCGTAAGCGCGCAAATCGGCGTGAGAGGTTGCGGCCGCAATATCCTGATACCGGCCGTTGGTCAACGGCACACCGGCCATAAATCGGTTCCACGCGCCAAAAATGGGGTGCAGTGAATAATCAAAAATGTGGTTGGTGTACCAGTACAGAGGATACACCCCGCCCGGCCCGGTTCGCGCCCAGGTCATTTTGTGCAGCCACACCCCCGACAAATCCTGCGCCAGCAGCGGTTCCTGATTGTCTGTGGTTGTGCCATCGTCAATGCCCTGCTCACCCCAGACCACCGGCTTGCCAAAACCGGCGCCCGCCGCCGACAGGTCGTATTCGTGGAAGAAGCGGGCGGAATCGTTGGCCAGCTCATTTTTGGGGTCAATCCAGCCGGTGCCGCGCACGTACGCGTGAAAATCGGCGTAAGAGATGGGCTGGCTTTCCGGGGCGTTCCAGGCATTTTGGGCCAGCGTGGCCCACGTCGAGGTGGTTGCCGGATGGGGGTTGCCGTCGGCGGCGGACAACCCGGCCAACTCTGCCGTCAATTGAAAATGCGGGCCGGGGCCGGGCGCTTCCTCGTTGGCCAGTTCCCACGAATGGATAGCCCGATACGCGCCAAATCGGGCCAAAAGATGGCGCCAGTAGGCGGTGTGCAACTGGTGCGTCGGCGAACCGGCGCCCTGATTGAAGAAATTTCCGTGCAGGTCCGGCAGGCCGTCCGGCGCAAAATGGTTGAGCAGGTATTCCTGCTTTTCACTGATGACCAGTTTGAAAAACATATCGCGCGCCGTGGCCTCGGCAAAAATGGCGTCCATCCCGGCTCCCTGGCGCTGGTCAAATGTCAGGTGCGAATTGAAGCGGGGCGAGCGCAAAATCTGCGGCCCAAACGAGCCATCGGCCTGAATTTCAACCACCGATACTTCATCCACGTAGGCGGCGCCGCCGGTGGTGTTTTCCAGAATCAGTGAAACGTAGGGAATGTAGTCTGAATTGGCCACAAAATCGGCGGAGGCAACGTGCCACGGGGTATCGCCGTGAACGTGCGGAATGAGCGCCGGGTCGGTGAGCGTGCCGCCCACCTGCGGCCAGCCGGTCAGTTTGAGCGTGACTCCGTACGGTTTGCCGCTGCTTTGCGGGCCGGTCACGTTTTCTGTGCGCCAGCGAACCACCGCCCGGTAGGTGCGGCCCGGCACCAGCCCGGCAAAACCGGACTGAAAGCCCTGAAACATAATGGGATTTTGGGCATCCAGCCGGAGCGCCGCCAGCCCGTTGCCGTAGGCGCGCTCCACCGTCAGCCCGGTTGCGGGAACGGTGGCCTCGTAGCCCAGCGTGCGCGATGCCCACGGCTGCCACGCCGAACCCCAAATCTGGCCGCTGACCCACCAGCGGAAAAACTGCTGGTTTCCGGCCCCGATGGTGTCAAACGTGC
>RFJF01000777.1 GCA_003695455.1 Chloroflexota bacterium | reverse complement strand
GCCAGCTTCATATCTTCAACCTCCGGCAGGCCGCTCACGCCCACTGCACCAACAACCGTTCCCTGGTAAACAAGCGGCACGCCGCCACCCCAACTGGGGTAGCGCAGGCTGCCAAAATTGGTCATAGGGAACCCTTCTTCTTTGGAAGCCTCGCCCAGCGCCCGGGATTCTTTGCGCTCGCGGGCGGCGGCGTAGGCTTTGTTGATGGCAATGTTGATGGACGGCAGGCGGCAGCCGTCGGTGCGCAGAAAGGCCAGCAATTCGCCGTGTGAATCAACCACGGCCACGGCTGCGCCCTTGTTTTCCTTTTCCAGTTCGGCGCGGATGGCCTCAACCACCATCACCGCGTCGGTGTGAGACAGAACGTGACGTTGATTCATCACCCTATCCTTTCAGCGAGCCGGCCATTAATCCCCGCAGGAAATAGCGGCCCAAAATAATGTAAACCAGCAGGGTGGGCAGCGCGGTCAGAAAGGCGGCGGCCATCTGCACGTTCCACTCCACGGTAAAACTGCCGGCTACGTTGTTCAGCGCGACGGTCATCGGCTGGTACTCGTTTTGAACAATGGTCACGGCAAAAATAAAGTCGTTCCAGATGTTGGTGAACTGCCAAATGAGCACCACCACAAATGCCGGCGGCGAAAGCGGCAGAATAATCCAGCGGTAAATGCTGAAAATGTTGCCGCCGTCAATGCGGGCCGCTTCCAGCACCTCGTTGGGGATGGTGGCGTAGTAATTGCGAAAAATCAGCGCGGCAATGGGAATACTGTAAACCACGTGCACAAACACCAGTCCCCACAGACTGGCGTACAAATCCATAGAGCGCAGGGTAAGTGTGAGCGGAATGAGGATGGCCTGGTAGGGAATAAACATACCAAACAGTACAAACGGAAAGACTACATCCGCGCCTTTGAATTTCCATTTTGATAAAATATAACCGTTGAGCGAGCCGAGGACGGTGGAAATAATGGTGGCCGGGATGGTCATGATGACGCTGTTGAAAAATGCCTGCCCCATGCCGATGACAGCCTCGCTGCCAAACCAGGCCTCGTAAAAGCTGTCAAAGCAGAACAGGGCCGGGTTGGTGCAGTTAGGCAGGTTGAACAGCGGCGGGAAATCCCACATGCGGTACAGGTTGATGTCGGTGTACTGCTTGAAGCTGGTAATCAGAATCAGGTAAACCGGCAACAGGTAAAAGAAGGACATCATAATCAGCACGGCGTAAATGATGATACGGGTCATGCTGAAATGGCGGCGGCGGCGGGTTGAAGTGGTCATTTATCGTTCCTCCTGCTGGCGTAAGCTAATGGTGAGGTAGGGGATGATGAGAATGGAAATGAGAATCAACAGTACCACGCCAATGGCTGCCCCCTGTGAAAAACGTGATTGTCCGTAGGTGGTATCCCACATATTCAGCGCGGGCACGTCTTTGACAAATCCCTGACCTTCGCCACCCATCGCCACCACCAAATCATAAATTTTAAGCGAGATGTGAGCCAGAATAATGACCACACTCAGCGTGACGGGCCGCAACAGGGGAATAATGATGTGCCGGTAAATTTGCCATTCGTTGGCGCCGTCTACGCGGGCGGCTTCTCGCAGGTCTTCCGGAATGCCGCGCAGCCCGGCCAGATACAGGGCCATGGTGTAGCCGGAAAGCTGCCACATAGCAGCTACCGTCAGCGTGAGTACCCCCAGCGACACGCCAAAACTGGGTGAGGCAAACCAGCCCAGCCCCACGTTAGTCAGAAACTGGCCCAACCCGGAATCGGGCGGCAGGTGGTATACCACGTCGCTGGCCCAGTTGGGTTTAAACCAGCCAAACCCAAAATTTTCAAACAGCAGGTTGATGCCGGTACTGCCAACGTTGGGGTCGCCTGGCGTAAATAACCATCGCCACGCCAGGCCGGTGACGATGAATGAAATAGCCATTGGAAACAGGAAGATACTCCTGAAGATACTTTCGCCCATGATGTGCCGGTCCAGCAGGGCGGCCATTGAAAAACCAATGATGATGCAACTTATCAGAAAGAACAGCGTAAAACCGACCACATTGCGCATACTGGTGGCAAAGCGGCGGGCGTCAATGCCGGCGGCGTATTTTTCACCTACGCCAAAGAGCCGGGCGTAACTGTCAAAGCCGGAGTAGCTGTAATCTGCCGCTGCGCCGCGCTTCCAGTTACTGACCGACACCCAGCCGGTCCAGCCGATGAAGCCGTACACAAACAGGGCCACGGCCAATAATGAGGGCAAAATAAACATAAAGCCCACAATTTTTTCCCAATGTTTGTTCCAGTAGGATGATGACATGTAAATCCTCGGTTACCAGGTACCTGTCTAATGAAACCCTGAAATTTTGGCTGATTTGGTTGAATTGGTAATTCGCAAACCGCACCGCAGAATAGCTGATGTTGACCTGTATTCCGGGGTACGGTTTACGCCATACCCGCTTATAAATTGAGGCGGCCTCTGCAGGCCGCCTCAATTTTATCGGTATGCAATCCGCTTATTGCGGGAAGCCTGCATCTTCGGCGGCGAGTACCAGCGCGGCTTGCGCGGCGGCTACGTCGCGGTCAGAGGCAAACTGGGTGGCAATCTGACCAAACTGGTCCTGCCAGCTGGGGATGGCGCCGGAGCCGTGGGTGACCATCGGAATGATGGCGTCAACGGCAAAGTCGGCGGCAGAGCTTTCAAAGTAGGCGCGGCGGTCTTCGGGGAAGACACCGTAGTCGCAGTCGGTGCGGGCGCAGATGGAGCCTTTGTTCATATTGAAGTTTTCCTGCGCGTCTTTGCGGGTGATGATTTTTACAAAGTTGCGCGCATTTTCGGGGTTGGGGGCGTCTTTGGTGATGGCAAAACCATCAGACACCAGGAAGAACATGCCCTGGTTGCCGGGTGGTGAATTCCAGGTAACTCTGTCCAGTGCGCCTTTGGCAATCACTTCGCCGTAGGCCCAGTCGCCCATAATGTTAAAGGCGGCCTGATCGTTGATAACCAGGTCAATGCCGCCTACCCAGCCCACGGTGCCGCGGTCATCGTTGGTGCAGTCAAGCACTTTGCTGAAGTTTTCCAGCGCGGTGGCTACTTCGGGGTCGGTCCAGCTAACGGAACCGTTCCACAAACCTTTGTCTTTTTCCGCGCCAACCGTGCCGGCCAGCACAACCTCAAAGGTGTGAGCCAACTCAAAGCCATCGGCAATGCCCATGCCCAGCGGCACTACGCCTTTGCTTTTCAAATCTTCGCAGACGGCAAAGAATTCATCAAATGTTTCAGGGGCTTTTTCAATACCGGCGTCGGCCAGCACTTTGGTGTTGGTCCACATGACGTTGCCGCGGTGAATGTTCAGCGGCACGGTGTAGGTGTTGCCGCGAATCTTCAGCAGGGATTTCAGGTCTTCGGGCATCACGTCCAGCACACCGGCTTCTTCCAGAATGTCATCCACCGGCTGCAGGAAGGTTTCCGGGTCGTACAGTTCGGCTTCAAGACCGGCGTGAAGCTGGAAGGTGTCGTAGGGGTCGCCGGCAATCAGTTTGTTCAGGTTGGCGGCTTTAAAGTTAACGCCTGCGCCGCCGGCCAGACCGGCGTGAATCAATTCAACATCGGGGTATTCCTGGCGGTAAATTTTGTAGACTTCGTTGACACCGGCAAATTCGCCACCAGAGGTCCACCAGTTACCTACCAGCAACTGGCCGCCGGCGCCGCTGGCAAACAGCTTGCTCACGTCGCCTTCGGCGGGGTCAAAATCGGCCATAAAGGCTACTGCGTCGTCATTGGAGGGGATGCGCAGTTTTGCCCCAACTTCAATGGCGTCGGGGTTTTCAATTTTGGTGTAGGACGGGTCTTCGGCGTTGGCCTTGTTGGTGGCAGACATAATGGCCCAGTAGGCATTTACATCGCCGTAGAATTTGTCGGCCAGTTTACTCAGCCAGTCGTCGGCCTGCACGGTGTAATCTTCACCCTGGCCCAGCGGGGCAGCGGCGCCCACCAGAGAGGCCGGCACAGCAGCCACAAGAATAGCCAGCAATACTGCAACAGTAAGGAACTTCCTCATTCTTAACAACTCCTCTTTGAATTTTTTACTCATTGACTAGTAGAAATTGAAGTTGAATACCCGGTTATTGCTCGATAGCCACCTCCTGACTGTTTTTGATGACAGTGCCGGTTTGCCGCAGGTGCAGCAAACCCGATTGCGTTAAATTTTTGGTGGAGAATTGTCGCGTGGATAATCATGTCATCAATATCGTTGCCAAGTATACTTGGGCTTATCAACTTTTGCAAGAATTTTTGTATTTACTCAGCAGTTACAGGGATGAAAGGGTTATCAGTCCACAGTGAGAAGAGAGCAGGTAAGAGT
>RFJF01000776.1 GCA_003695455.1 Chloroflexota bacterium | reverse complement strand
TGGACCGCGGCGATCAGGATCGGTTTTATTTGGACAGCCGGCAAATGTTAAAATCTAAAACGCCCCACACGTACCAGCTAAAAATGGTAACCCAAGAAGGCGCCGTCTTTGATGCCCGGATTCAGGGCGAGGCCAGGGACTACAATAATCACACGCTTTGTCTGCGGATAGGTGTGGTTGATATTTCGGCGCAGGTACAAACTGCCGCCGCACTAAAAGAGAGCAACGCGCAGTTGGAGCAAACCCTGGCCGAGTTGAAGGACACCCAGCAGAGAATTGTGCAGCAGGAACGGCTGGCGGCGGTGGGGCAACTGGCGGCCGGCATTGCCCATGATTTTAACAACATTTTAACCAGCATCATCGGTTTTTCCACGCTGCTAAAATCATCCCCGGAAATGCCGCCAAAATTCCAGACTGAGTTAACGTTTATATTTGATGCGGGCCAGCGCGCCGCCCGCCTGGTGCAGCAAATTCTGGATTTCAGCCGCAAAACAATTCGCCAGCCGGAGACCTTTGACCTGGTAGATTTTATCACAGAAGCAGTTAGGTTTTTGCGGTACACCCTGCCGGAAACCATTCAGGTTTCACATGTCCTTAACTCGGACCGCTGCATGATTTACGCAGACCGCAACCAGCTTCACCAACTGCTGACCAATCTGGCTATTAACGCCCGCGATGCCATGCCAAGCGGCGGGACATTAAAAATTGCCCTCTCATGCACTACCCTGCAACCCGGCAGTGTGGCGGCCTGCCCGGAACTGCCGGCGGGCAAGTGGGCCATTCTATCGGTGGCAGACACCGGAACCGGCATTCCGCCGGGCATACTGCCGCGCATTTACGAACCCTTCTTTACCACAAAACCGGCGGGTCAGGGCGCCGGTTTGGGTTTGTCTCAGGTGTATGGAATTGTGAAACAGTACGGAGGCTGTGTTGATGTGGCTTCAAAATGGGGGCGCGGCACCACCTTTACCATCTATTTGCCGCTACAGCAAGGCCGGGAGGCGCCGCCCGAACCACTGACAGCAGCGGAGTACCCGCTGGGCACCGGTGAATTCATTCTGCTGGTTGAAGATGATGCGGCGGTGCGCCAAGCCTGCCGGGCCATGCTCAAACAACTGAACTACCAGGTGTTTACCGCAATTAACGGACAGGACGCCCTGACCGTGTTTCTCAAACATCGCGCTGAAATAAGCCTGGTTCTGACAGACATTGTGATGCCCGTTATGGACGGCCCGGCCCTGCTAAAGGAACTCAAAATTCTGGCCCCCGAAGTTAACGTGGTCATGATGACCGGCTATCCCCTGATGGAGAAAACGTCAAAATTTCTGGAAGATGGTGTGTTCGACTGGCTGCACAAACCCATCAGTTTTGGCCAACTGGCGCAGGTCATTCATCGAGCGCTCAAGTCGTAGGGCCGTTTTCAATCGGGCCAGATGGTTGAAATGGCCGGCGGCACTTTGATGACCGGCGCGGAACTGGCCGCGTAACTTTGGCCGGTACCGTCGTTTGCCACCACGCAGACGTAGTAGCTTTTCCCCTCGGTGTAACTCCCGCCCGATAAATCCCAATCAAAACTCTGGTTGGCGCTGGGGATAATCCCCGTGCCAAAGGTGCCGCCCACCGGATTGTAGGCCAGGAACGGCAGAAACAGCCGGTGGGAATACGAACCGGCGCCGGGCAGGTTGACGCTGGTCACCCCGCCGGGGATGGCCGTCCAGTTGCCGATGGTGGCGGCGCTGCACGCGGGCGCTTGCGAGGGCAGCTTCAGCTCGTTGCTTTCCTGGTAGTACAGGGTTGAGGTCACCGAACCGCCGTCCACGTCACTCACCTGCCAGCGCACGGTGTAATGCTGGGCGGGACGGCTGGTCACAATGTCGCCCACCAGGTACATATAATCGATATAAAAATATTCGGGCGTGTCGCCGGAGGGTACGGGGTTTGATAACGAAGCCTGCCAGTTTTCGTGCGGCCAGATGCCAAACGCCTCAACTCTGGCCCCGCTTTGTCCCCAGTCCCACGGATTGGGGCTGGTTGAACTGCTGAAGCTGGTCTGCGTCAAATCGAAAAAGTAGGTGCACCAGACGCCAAAGCCGCAAATGGCAAACGAGTCTGAGTAACGGCGAAAGGGCAGGGCCTCGAACATCCAATTGCTGCCCCAGTTTGAGGTGTACAGCACGCGGCCGTTGGTGTTTTCAATCCCGGCCTCACCGGATTGGTGGGGGGCAATGTAAGAGCGCAGCACCAGGTATTTGTACACGTTGCTCGGCAGCGACACGCTGGAGTCGGTGTAAAACGCCGAGACCAGATCACTGCCGGTGGGGGCTTTGCCCTCCAATACTGTGCCGTACGCGCCGGGTACGCCGTTCAGTACCCTGTACGTTGTTTTGCGCCCGGAAGCGTCCGGCTGCACCCATTTCACTTCGCCGGTGCTGCTGCCGTCCCACACATCGCCCAGCGCCGCGCCGGCATCGCCGGTTTGGTGGGTGGGCGCAGAGACGCTCACCACGGGGTTATCGGCCCGCGCCGCGCCGGGCCAACTCAGTACCAGCCCGGCCAGCAGGGCAAATAGAATTAATTTTAAAAGTTGGGATGTTTGCATTGGGGATTCTCCTATAAAACAGGAGTCAGGCGTCAGGAGCCGGGAGTCAGCAAATGGCGAATAGCGAATGGCGAATCACCCGTGCTCCTCTGCTCCTGTACTTCTCTGTTTCTCTGCCACCTGCACGCCTGTTTCGCCGTGCATTGACGCCCTTTTGGGCAGGGGTCGTCAATCCCGCGCCGGGATAGCCAGCGATTGGGTCTGGTTGGCGGCGTGGTAGCTGCTGCGCACCAGCGGCCCGCTTTCTACCCATTTAAAGCCCATTTCCAGCCCGATGCGGCGGTACTCGGCAAATTCATCGGGGTGAACGTAGCGGTAGATGGGCAGGTGCAGCGGCGTGGGGCGCAAATACTGGCCGATGGTCAGAATATCCACATCGTGCTCGCGCCAATCCTCCATGACGCGGATGATTTCCTCTTTGGTTTCGCCCAGCCCCACCATGATGCCGGTTTTGGTCACCGCGCCGGGGTCCAGTTCTTTGGCCCCGGAGAGCACCTCGAGGGTGCGCCGGTAGTTGGCCTGCGGGCGCACGGTGCGGTACAGGCGCGGCACGGTTTCGGTGTTGTGGTTGAGGATTTCCGGCCGGGCGTCCATCACCTCTTTCAGCGCGGCGCGGTCGCCTTTGAAATCGGGGATGAGCACCTCGACGGTGCAGCCGGGAACCAGCCGGCGGATTTCGGTGATAGTGTTGGCAAAAATGTGTGCGCCGCCGTTGGGTAGTTCGTCGCGGTTCACCGAGGTCAGCACGCAGTGGCTCAGGTTGAGCACCTGCACGCTTTCGGCCACGCGGCGCGGTTCGTCCTCATCCAGCGCGGGCGGGCGGCCGGTTTTGATGTGGCAGAAGCCGCACGAGCGGGTGCAGGTGTCGCCCATCAGCAAAAAGGTGGCCGTGCCTTTGTTCCAGCATTCGCCCAGATTGGGACACATTGCCTCTTCGCAGACGGTGTGCAGGCCGTGACTGCGCATCAGTTTTCTGACGCGGGCGTAATTTTTGCCGCCCGGCAGGCGGACTTTCAACCACTCCGGCTTGCGTTTGGGCAGCGGGCTGGGTGAGTTGGGTGAGTTAATAGAGTTAGTAGAGTTAGTAGAGTTTGTGGAGTTAGTGGAGTTGGGTGTGTTTGTGGTTTGTTCATTGATAATTGGTAATTGATAATTGTTTATTGGTAATTGTTTATTGCTCATTGTTCATCGCTCATTGCTCATTTTGTTCGATTTCCGCCAGCGCTTCTTCCAGAAACCAGGTGACTTCGTTGACGCGGGGCAGGGCGGTTTCCAGTTGGTCCAGCGCGCTGTCAATCACCGGCAGCAGCGCCGGGTCTTCGGCGCGGGCGGCGCGAACCCGGCTCAACCGCAGGCGGCGGATGGCTTCGTTGAGGTTGGGTTGGCCGTACAGTTGATCCACGGCGCTGTAAACCAGACCCAGCACATCATCCGGCAGGGCAGGTTGCGCCGCCAACCCGGCGGCAGCCTCGGCGGCCTGTTTGGGGCCGGAGTAGGTGCGCTGTTCCGGGGCCGGCGGTTCCGCCGACCATTCCGCGCCGTAGCTGGCTTGCAGCGATTCAAAGTCGCCATTGAAAAAAATGTAAATGTGCTGGTTCCACAGCACGGTGTTCACCGCGTCGTACACCTCGTCCGGGTTGGGGCTGTGGGCCACCAGCTTGCCGTGCAGCGGCTCCAGGTCGTCATCCTCCTCCGGCGAGATGATGAAGGCCAGCCATTCGTTGGGGAACACAGCGGCTACGTCTTCAATTAGCGGCAGGCGTTCCAGTTCGGTCATGGTGTTGTAGGGGCAGCCGCAGTCGCAATCGCCGCCGCACTGGCCGGGAGTGCGGCAGGCCGTGCGCTTGGTGAACGGCTCGGCGTACCAGTTCTCCGGCCCGTCCAGCCGCCCGTCGCCGGCGGGCGCGCCGGTTACCAGGGGAATTACGGTTTCAAAATCAAGTGTCATATTTTATCCGTATCTATTCAGCAGATGTCATTCTTTGAGCGAGGGACGAGCGAAGAATCTCTATGAAACGCCTCGAAACGAAGCGAAGTTGTGCCGCATGGAGATTCTTCGGCCTTCGGCCTCTGAATGACAC
>RFJF01000775.1 GCA_003695455.1 Chloroflexota bacterium | reverse complement strand
GGACGAACCCACCGCCTCCCTGTCCGCGCACGAGGTGCAGCAGTTGTTCAAGGTTGCCAACACCCTGCGCCAGCAGGGCGTGGCGGTGCTGTTTATCAGCCACCGGCTGGAAGAGGTGTTTGAAATTGCAGACCGCATCACCGTGTTCCGAGACGGCAAACACATCTCCACCCACCCCGTGGCCCAAGTCACCCACGAAAGCCTCATCCACGATATGGTGGGCCGTGAATTTGATGATTACTTTATCAAAGGCCAGGCCCAAAAAGGCGAGGTGCTCATGTCGGTGCAGGGGCTGAGCAAAGAGAACGCCTTTTCAGACATCAACTTTGATATCCGCCAGGGCGAAGTGCTGGGCTTTGCCGGACTGGTCGGTTCGCGGCGCACCGATGTGGGGCTGGCGCTGTTTGGCATTGAACCGGCCGATGCCGGCGAAATTGTTTTCAACGGCCAGCCGCAGACCATCGACTCGCCGGAAAAAGCCATGCACCTGGGCATTGCCTACGTCACCGAAGACCGCCGCCAATTTGGCCTGACCCTGCCGATGTCCATTGTCAGCAACGTATCGCTGCCCATGCTGCGCAAATACCTGAGCGGGTTGGGGCTAATCCGCCGCAATGCAGAAAGAGCCACCGCCGAAGAGTTCCGCGAGCGGCTCTCCATCCGCACCCCGTCGGTGGATGTTGAAGTCAGCAAACTGTCCGGCGGCAACCAGCAAAAAGTGGTGTTGAGCAAATGGCTCAACGCCAAACCCAAATTGCTGATTTTAGACGAACCAACCCGCGGCATTGACGTAGGGGCCAAAACCGAAGTTCACCACATGATTAATGACCTGGCCGCGCAGGGGTTGGGCGTCATTCTCATTTCATCTGACCTGCCGGAGGTGCTGGCCATGAGCGACCGCATTTTGGTGATGCGGGAAGGCCGGCAAATGGGCATTTTCAGCCGTGAAGAGGCCACGCAGGAAGCAGTGATGACCGCCGCTATGGGGCAAAATAACCCGGTACCGGAGGTGGCGCAATGAAAACACTGATGCGCCGTTTTAGGCCGGAACAAATCCGGGAACTGGTGATTGTGCTGCTGATTCTGCTGGTCATCCTCTTTTTTGGTTCGCAAATTGATAACTACTACAACGCCCGTTTTTTTAACCGCATCTCAACCAGCGTGGCCATTATCGCCGTGATTGCGGTGGGGCAAACGCTGGTTATTTTAACCCGTAACATTGATTTGTCGGTAGGCTCCATTGTCGGCTTTACCGCCTACTTTGTGGGCTACCAACTCTCCAACAACCACGATATGAGTCCCATCACAGTGGTGCTGATGGCCATTGGCGTGGGAGCGCTGCTGGGCGCGGTCAATGGCCTGCTGGTTTCGTACGGCAAGGTTCCGGCAATTATTGTAACGCTGGGCACGCTGGCCCTGTACCGCACCATGCTGGTTGAATTTTCTGACGCCCAATCCATCCTCACGGCCAACCTGCCGGAATGGATTCTCGATTTGCCGCGCGCCAACATTTTTACAATAGGCAACCTGGACCTGCGTTTGTTGGTGGGCATTATGCTGGTGGTGGTGGTTGTTTTTCAACTGATGCTGATGTACCTGCCCTACGGCCGCCGGCTGTACGCCATCGGCTCTAACCCGGATGCCGCCCGCGTGGCTGGCTTCCCTTCGCAGCGCATTGTGTTCATCGCCTTTGTGCTGTCCGGGGCACTGTCTGGATTGGCCGGTTTTATCTTTCTGGCCCGGTTTGGCAACATCACCGTGGTAGCCGGCCTGGGATTTGAACTTAAATCGGTAGCGGCGGCGGTGGTGGGCGGCGTCAACATTTTTGGCGGCTCCGGCACCATCATTGGTACGCTGCTGGGCGCCATTCTGATTGACCTGATTGACAACAGCCTGATTCGCTGGGCAGCCATCAGCCAGTTCTGGCGCGAGGCGCTGCTGGGGATGCTCATTCTGCTGGCCGTGGCCACCGATGCCGTCATTATGAACCGCCTGCGCAACCTGTGGGCGCGCAGTGAACTCGAACTGGAGCCGGGCGCAGAATCAGCGCAAACGTTACAGCAGGAGGAAAGCAGCCATGCGGCGTAGTTTGGAACGACTCAAAAGCTGGGAAGGTTTTTTGCTGGTTGTGTTGCTGGGCATTATTGCCTTCAACAGCCTGCAAACACCGGCTTACCTCAGTGTTGGCAACCAGATTAATTTATTCAACCTGTCTATTGAAAAAATCATTGTGGCGCTGGTAATGACGTTTATCATCATCAACGCCGAAATTGACCTGTCGGTGGCCTCGATGATGGGTTTCTCGGCCTGCGCCATGGCCTATCTTTACTCCATTGGCGTGCCCATTTGGGCCGGGTTTTTGATTGGTTTGCTGATTGGCGTACTGGGCGGCGCGTTCAACGGTTTCTGGATTGCCAAAGTTGGATTGCCGTCGCTGGTGGTGACGCTGGCTATGCTCATCGGTTTCAGGGGATTTGCCCGCGTTCTGCTGGAAGACCGTTCCATCGGTGATTTTCCGGAGTGGTTTGATACGCTGGGCCAGCAGCCCTTCATCGGGCCGTTTCCGCTGGCGCTGATTATCTTTTTCATCCTGCTGGTCATCGCCATCATCATCCTGCAATATTCCGGTTTTGGGCGGTACGTGTACGTCATTGGCAACAGCAGCGATGTGGCCCGCTACTCCGGCGTTAAAGTTCAGCGCGTCAAAATGATTTTGTTTGTGGCCTCCGGGGCCATTTCCGCGCTGGCCGGCCTGCTCTTTGCGGCCCGGCTGGGCGCGGTTCGTGGAGACCTGGCGCTGGGGTTTGAACTGGACATCATCACCATGGTGCTGTTGGGCGGAGTCAGCATTTTTGGCGGCTCCGGCTCCATGTTCGGGGTGCTGCTCTCTATTTTGATTGTGCTCAACCTGCGCAACGGAATGTCTCTGTCTAACATTACCGGTCACTTGCAAACCGGCGTCATCGGCATTCTGCTGATTTTGTCGGTGCTGATTCCCAACGCCACCCAATACGCGCGCACGCTCTGGAGCCGCCGGACCGCCGCTGCCGTCGAGATCAAATCTACGTGACTCCCGGCTCCCACCCCCTAATTCCTGACTCCCAACTCCTGAATCCTGTTTTTAAAGGAGGTACGCCTATCAAAAAAATAAATCTGTAACCATCCCGGTTAAATTTTACCCGTATCCACTAAATTCCTTATCAATGTTGAGGAGGAGTACTTAACAATGAACAATCATCGAAAGTTGTTGACAATTTTACTCACCATTTTGATGCTGGCGCTGGCCAGTTGCGGCGGCGCAGCCGAGCAAAGCGCGCCGGCTCCGGCCCAGGACCAGGCCGCCGAAAAGGCTGAAGAACCCAAAGCCGCCGAACAGCCCGCCGCAGAGACCAAAGAAGAACCGGCAGCCGAAGAAAAAGCAGAAGCCCCGGCAGATACCGGTGGTCCCCTGAATATGGTGCTGCTGCCCAAATTCCTGGGTATTCTGGTTTTTGACCAGGCCCATGAAGGCGCGCTGGAAGCCGCCAAAGAATTTGGCGATGAAGACGGGCTGCAATTTCTTGGCCCCACCCCGGAAAACAGCGTCGCCGGTCAGATTGACATTGTGACCACCGCCGCCACCCAGGGCGTAGACGCCATTATGATTTCCAACAACGCCGGCGACCAAATTGCGCCTGCCGCCCAGGCCGCCCGCGATGCCGGCGCTGTCGTCGTCACCTGGGATTCCCCCATCCCCTCCGCCGAGGGTGAGCAGCTTTTCATCGCCCAGGTTGACTTTGACGAAACCGG
>RFJF01000774.1 GCA_003695455.1 Chloroflexota bacterium | reverse complement strand
GGCTGGCCGCCCCCCTGTTGCTGTTGCTGGTCGCCCTGACCTTGCTGCGGGTCTTGCTGACCCTGACCACCGCCGCCCTGCTGTTGTTGGTCCTGGGGTGGAGGCTGGCCGGCGCCGCCTTGTTGTTGTTGCTGCTGTTGCTGTTGTTGCTGTTGTTGTTGCTGTTTGAGCGCCAGTTCTAAATTGTATTTGGCGTCGGCATCGGTGGGGTCAAGCCGCAGCGCCTCTTTGTAAGCCTCAATGGCCGATTCGTAATTCTGGGCGTCAAAGTAGGTGTTGCCCAAATTAAAGTTGGAATGTTGGGCCAGCTCACCTTCGGCGGTCCGGTTAGACTGTTTCAACTGCATTTCGGCCGAATCCAGATTTCCCTGGCGGTAAAACGTGTTGCCGGAATTGTAGTAGGGAGCGGCCAAATCCGGCTCTTCCTGTTGGGCGCGCCGGTACTGGTCGAGCGCTTCTGCGTACTCGCCGTTGGCAAAGGCATCGTTGCCGCGGTTATTGTATCGCGCTGCCGCCGAACCGCAGGCCGGCAGCAGAATAATGATAAGAAGCAAAGCTACGCTTTTTTTAATTTGCTGCACGCGTACTCCTTAAAAAAAGGATTCAGGAATCGGGAACCAGGATTCAGGGGATGATACCTCTGCTACCCTGTTACTTTGCGCCTCTGTGGCTACAAACATTTTAAATTATAGCACAGCCGGGCAAACTGCAAAGCAACAAACCCTGATTCTAACTTTTGGCTTCTGCTTTTTCCTGTCCCACCGCAAATTTTTTGGGGTTCACCCGGTCCGGTATCAGTTCGATGATTATCAGCGCCAAAATAGCCACGGCCAAAAACCACTGAAAGCGCTCTACGCCGCGGGTTTCAAAACGACTTTCCATCTCGGCAGTTTGCAGCCGGCCAATTTCGTTGACCAGCACGTCTACTTCACGGCCATCGGGGACGGCCCTGAAATAGAGGCCGCCGGTTAAATTGGCAATTTGCTGCAACGTTAACTCATCCAGGTGAGTCATGACGGTTTGGCCGTTACGGTCTTTTTTGTAGCCGGTAGGGTTGCCCAGCGAATCGTACTGCGGAATTGGCTCTCCGTCCGGCGAGCCAAAACCGATGGTGTAAATAATGATTCCCTGGTCTGCGGCGGCCTGTGCGGCCTCAAGTACGTCACCCTCGTGGTTTTCACCATCGGTGAGCAGCACCATCACTTTTTGGGTGGCCCGTTCCTGATTAAACCCTTCCATGGCCACAGAAATGGCCTCGGCGATGGCCGTACCGGGGCGAGAGATAATTTCGGGGCGGGCGGCGTCTAAAAATATGCGCGCCGTGGCAAAATCAGAGGTCAGCGGAAACTGCACAAATGCCGCCCCGGAAAAAAGCACCAGCCCCAGCTCGTTGCCGGCCAGATTGTCCATCATTTCAGTGATTTCAAGTTTGGCCCGCGCCAGCCGGTTGGGTTTAAAATCTTCGGCCATCATGCTTTCAGAAATATCCAGCACCACCATAATTTCAACGCCACGCCGCTCGATGTATTCAACCTGGCTGCCCCACAACGGCCGGGCCAGCGCCACCACCACAAAAAAGAGGGCCACAAACCAGAGCCGGTTTTTCCAGCGTCGCCCGCGCCAGTTCACCGAGGCGCTGAGCTTGCGAACCAGCTCGATGGCGCCCAGCCGGGCCAGCAACTGTTCCTGCCGCCTGTTGAGCAGCACAAACAGCACGCCCAGCAGCAGCAGCGGAATCAGGCAATAAAAATAAGAGGGTTCGGCAAATTTCATCGGCAGGCCGGCAAGTTCACTGAGTTCATTGAGTTTGGTGAGTTTAAAATGGTCATTTGGTCATTGGTCATTGTTACGGTATTTTCCGCAGCACGGTCCGCCGCAACAAGGCTTCTAAAACAAGCAGCGCCACGGCGGCCAGAATAAAGTAAACGGCCAGTTCTGTGTAACGGGTAAAGGTGCGCACCTCAACTTTTGAGCGTTCAAGTTCGTTGATGGTGTTGTAAATTTCCTGCAAGCCAACTTCGTCCTCGGCGCGAAAGTAGAGGCCGCCGGTGATATCGGCAATTTCCTTGAGTGTTTCTTCGTCAATTTCAGAATCACGGTACTCAATGCGGCCATCGGGAAAGGGCAGCGCCGCCGGGCCGGGCCGCGCCGCACCAATGGTGTACACCCGAATATCCAGCGCCTTGGCTACCTGCGCCGCGGTCAGCGGGTCAATCTGGCCGGAGTTGTTGGCGCCGTCCGTCAGCAAAATAATCACCCGGCTGTCGGCTTCAGAATCACGGAGCATGTTGGCCCCGTTGGCCAGCCCCAGCCCAATGGCCGTGCCGCTGTCAAGCCCAATATCCCACGAGACCTGCGTTTCATCCAGAACACGTTCCAGCACCTGATAATCCAGCGTGGGCGGCACCTGGCTGAACGCTTCAGACGCAAAAATTACCAGTCCAATCCGGTCGTACTGGCGGCTGTCAATAAAATTGTGAATGACCTGCCGGGCCGCGCCCAGCCGGTTGGGGTCAAAATCAAGCGCGGCCATGCTGCCGGAAATATCCAGCACAATGGCAATGTCCACCCCTTCACCGGAAATAATCTCGCGGGCAGAGCCGGACTGGGGTCGCGCCAGCGCAATAATAAGCAGCGCCAGCGCCAGCAGCCGCAACACGGGCAAAATAAAGCGCAGCCGGTGGCGGATGGATGGCGACAGGTGGGTGGTTAATCGCAAATCTGAATATTGCAGGGTGGCGGTACGCGGCCGTTTTTTGGCGACCAGCGGCCACAGCGCCAGCGCCAGCGGCACCAGCAGCAACAACAGCAACCACGGCGAGGCAAATCGTAAAATCACGGTTGCACCTCCGGGT
>RFJF01000773.1 GCA_003695455.1 Chloroflexota bacterium | reverse complement strand
TTCTTTTCGGTGCGATACGGCGCGCCCACCATCTTTGCCGGCGAGGTGGGCGCAGGGCTGCTAACGGTGGTCAGCGGGTTGGTTTTTGGCGGGGTACTGCTGTGGGTGGCGCTGCGAGCCAGGCCGGGCTGGGTGTTCTTTTTGCTGCACCTGCTGGCAATTCAGGCCGCGCTGGCCGCGCTCTCGGATTTGATTGGGCTGGTGGGGCTGTCGGCCCAATTTTTTAACGCCCCCGCCAACGATGCCCAATCTATGGCGGCCATCACATTTATCCCCGCCGTTTTCTGGGCAATTTTGTGGGCCGCCGCCGCGTTTGTCCTTATTGGCGGCGCAGTCTGGCAGGCGTGGATTCGCCCGGCAATGCAGAAGCTCAACCCCGAGTGAGCGCTCCCTGTCCGTCACCTTAAAATTTCTCCGATTCCCTACTGACCGGCATCGAATCCGGCCCAAATCTCCGCAAAACATGGTATAATTAAAGATACCGTTTGAAACATCTGTTCTGATACCTCGCTACAACATCTGGGCAATACTTTCAGAAATACACTACATTTAGTGGCTTGCTAATCAAAAGTCAGGAATCAGTGGCCGGGAGTCAGAAATCAGCGGCCCCCGGTACTCTGCCACGTACCTGCTGTTTTCATTTTTGTTGCAGTATCACAGATGCGGTTTGTTCATTCGTTATTGTTCATTCGTTATTCGTAATTGATTTGAGGCTCGGTATGTCTAACTATTGTCACCTGCACTGCCACAGCGAATATTCCCTGCTTGACGGGTTGGGCCGCACCGCCGATATGGCCCGCGAAGCCGCCCGGCTGGGCCAGCCCGCGCTGGCGCTAACCGACCACGGCGTGATGCACGGCGCCATTGAATTTTTCCGCAACTGCAAGCAGAACGAGGTCAAACCCATCATCGGCGTGGAAGCCTACATGACGCCCCACGGCCGCCCCATGGACAGCCGCGACCCGCAAAAAGACAAGGTCCGCCACCACTTGTTGCTGCTGGCCCAAAATATGACCGGCTACAAAAACCTGCTTAAAATTTGCAGCGATGCCCAACTGAACGGCTACTACTACAAACCCCGCATTGACGCCGATTACCTGGCTGCCCACGCCGAGGGCCTCATTTGCACCAGCGGCTGCATGGCCGCCGAAATCCCGTGGCTGCTCAACCCCGAAGACGGCCGCCCGCCCCAGCCGGAAAAGGCGTTTGAACGCCTGCAGTGGTATCTGGATGTGTTTGGCCCCGAACGATTCTTCATCGAATTGCAGGAACACAGCATCCCCGCGCTCACAGAAATCAACAAAACCCTGTTTGAGTGGGGCAAAAAATACAACCTGCAATTTCTGGTTACCAACGATGTACACTACGTGACCGCGCAGGACGCCTCCGCCCACGACACCCTGCTGTGCGTGCAAACCTCGTCGCTGGTCAACCAGAAAAACCGGATGCGCCTGTCTGACCCCGGCTACTACCTGAAAAGCGAGGAGGAAATGCGCGCCCTCTTCCGCCCGCTGGCCGACCTGCCGGAAACCGCATTCACCAATTCGCTGAAAATTGCAGAGATGTGCAACGTGGATTTGGAAGACAAAAGTTTTCACCTGCCGGATGTGTTTGAATTTGCCGGCGACAAACCGGTGACCGTGCAACCACCCGCACCTGCCGGCAACACCGAAAATCCCGCCGAAACCCTGTTTTCCGACGCCCCGTGGATGTCAAAAATCCCGGCAGAATTTGTGGAATCCAAAGATTACGACGGCGCGCTGCGCCACCTGACCGAACAGGGGCTTGTTGAACGGTACGGGCCAGAGGGCGCGACCAGCGAACGGGTGCAAGCCCAAAAAGAACACGAACTGAAAATCATCAGCGGCATGGGCTTTTCTGTTTACTTTTTGATTGTCTGGGATTTGTGCGAATACGCCCGTTCGCAAAATATCTGGTGGAACGTGCGCGGCTCCGGGGCCGGCAGTATTGTGGCCTACGCCACCGGCATCACCCTGATTGACCCGCTGCGCCACAACCTGATTTTTGAGCGATTTCTCAACCCCGGCCGCATCTCGATGCCCGACTTTGACCTGGACTACCCGGACGACCAGCGCGAACTGATGATTGCCTACGCCCGCCGCCGCTACGGCGACAAACGGGTAGCCCAGATTGTCTCGTTTGGGCGGATGAAAGCCCGCGCCGCCATTCGGGATGTGGGCCGGGCCATGGACATCCCCCTGACAGAAGTGGACCAGCTTGCCAAAATGATTACCGCCATCCCCGGCAAACCCTGCACCATTGCCAACGCGCTGGACCCGGAACACGAATTTTACTCGGCGGAACTGAAAGAACGGTACGATACGCAGGAGCACGTGCGCCAACTGGTAGATTTTGCCCGCAATCTGGAGGGAGTGGCCCGCCACTCATCCGTTCACGCGGCGGCGGTCATCATCACCGACAAGGATTTGGACGAATACGTGCCGGTTATGCGGGCGCAGGGTTCGGTCATCACCGAATCGGTGACGCAGTTTGAGTTCCCCGTCTGCGAAAGCATTGGCCTGCTCAAGGTTGACTTTTTGGGCCTGTCCACGCTGACCGTCATGCGCAAAGCCGCCGAACTGATTAAGCAGCGGCGCGGGCTGGAGTTCACCCTGTCCAACATCCCCATGGACAACCCGGAACTGTTCAAACATTACCCCGATTTTCCGCCGCCGGAAAAAGCGTTTGACCTGCTGGCATCCGGCAACGTCACCGGCGTGTTTCAGGTAGAAGGCAGCGGCATGCGCCGTATGCTCACCGAGATGAAACCCTCAAAATACGAGCACATTGTGGCCGCCATTTCACTGTTCCGCCCCGGCCCTATGGAATACATTCCCACCTACATCAAACGTATGCACGGCGATGAACCGGTGGAGTTCAAACATCCCCGGCTGGAACCGATTTTGGCCGAAACCTACGGCATCATTGTTTACCAGGAGCAAATCATCCGCATTGCCAGCGATCTGGCCGGTTACGCCCCCGGAGACGCCGACCGAATCCGCAAGGCAGTGAGCAAGAAAAAGAAAAAGGAAATTGACGCCCACCGCAAAAAATTTATTGCCGGCGCGGTCAAAAACGGCATCCCCAAAAAGACCGCCGAGGCCATTTACGGCGACATTGAATTTTTTGCCCGCTACGGCTTCAACAAAGCCCACGCCGCCGATTACGCGCTGGTTACGTGCCAAACGGCCTACCTCAAAGCCCACTACCCCGTAGAATATATGACCGCCCTGCTCACGGTTGAGCGCGGCAACACAGAAAAAGTGGGCATGCTGGTGGGTGAATGCCGGGCAATGGACATCGAGGTGCTGCCGCCCAGCGTGAACCACAGCGGTATTGAATTTGCCATTCAGGACCGGCCGGAAGGGCCGGCCATCCGCTTTAGCCTGGCCGCGCTCAAAAATGTGGGCGAAGGGCCGGTACAACAAATTATGGCCGCCCGCGCCGAAGGCGGCCCGTTTGCAGACATTGACGATTTTTGCACCCGCGTTGACCTGCGCCGCGTGGGGCGCAAGGCGCTGGAAGTGATGATCAAAGTGGGCGCGCTGGATGAATTTGCAGACCGCGCCCTGCTGCTGGCTATTATTGACCGGCTCATCAATCTGTCCAGCTCTACCCACAAAGCCAGCTCTGTGGGGCAAATGAGCATGTTTGACCTGGGCGGATTTGACGCGCCGCAAATCGGCTCGGTGTTGCACCCGCCACCGGAAAAAATACCGGAAATTTCGCAGCGGGAACTGCTGGCCTGGGAAAAAGAACTGGCCGGAATCTATCTCTCCAGCCACCCCATCCAGCGATTTATGCCCCAAATCCGGGCCGCCAAAACCACGCCGCTGGGCCAACTGGGCGAGGAGTTGAACGGCCAGGTGGTGACGGTAGCCGGCATGATTAATTCGGTGCGGCCGCACCACACCAAAAATGGCAAACCAATGGCCTTTGTGGAAATTGAAGATTTGCAGGCCATCCGCGAGGTGGTGGTTTTTCCGCGGGTGTACGAAGCCCACAAAAGCCTGCTGGGCCACGGCGACCTGATTGTGGTGCGCGGCAAGGTTGACGCGCCAGACAGCCGCCCCGGCAAAATTCTGGCCGATACCATCAGCAATGAATTGACCGTGTACGGCGCCGTGGGAGAAACCGCCGCCCCCTACAGCGCC
>RFJF01000772.1 GCA_003695455.1 Chloroflexota bacterium | reverse complement strand
GCGGTTTGGGCAGCGATGCCACTTGCAGCATGGCCCGGACTATTTTTTGGCGGATTATTTCTGGCCGGATGGGCGCCGGAATTGAGCCGCGCGCGCCCCAGATTTTAATCTTCATGGGCGCCCTCCGGCTGAAGCGATTGCCATGCCTGTTCGAGCTGCCGGTTGGTTTCAACGTTGGTCAAAAAGCAGCGGCGCAGGCCGGAATCGCTGATTTCTGCGGCACGCTGGTGCAGTAACCGGTGCGCCTCGGTTAAAATGGTGCGGGCGGTATCGGTTTGGCCCAGCGCCGTCAGCACCTGGTAGCCGGAGTGGTAAATAATCCACGGGTCCCAGAATTTTTGGGCGTTGCCGGCCAGCACCCAGTTGACCACGGGTTGAATGTGACGCCGGGCCTCATCCGGCTGGTGCTGCTGCCACGCAATGCGAGCCAGCCCGGCCTGGTCAAACACGGCCAGCGTGACCGCGCCAATTTCGGTGTGAATGGCGTGCGCAGCCCGGTAATTGCCGGCGGCGTCGGCGTGGCGGCCAAGCTGCTCAAAATTCAGCCCCATGCCGCCCAGCGCGTAGCCTTCGTTTTCCCGGTCGCCAATGGTTTTGGAGATGTCCAGCGCCCGGCGGCAGTAGTCCAGCCCCTGCTGCGGGTCATGCCTGTCGGCGGCCAGCCAGCCCAGGTGGCTGAGCGCGGTGGCCTCGCCGTAGCGGTCTCCAATGGTTTGCCGCAGTTGCAATTTGGCCGAATAGTGCTGTTCGGCGCGGTCGTAATCGCCCAGGCGTTGGTAAATCCAGCCCAAAATCATGTGGCTCACGGCTTCGCCGTCGCGGTTGCCGGTGTTGCGGGTCAGTTCCTGCGCGGCGCGGGCGTAGCGCAGCGCCAAATCGTACTGGCCCAGCCGGTAGCCGGCTTTGCTCAAATGAAAGAGGCTGGTTACGCGTACCGCCGGGTCGCCAATCACTTTGAGCGCGTCCAGCGATTGTTCGGCCCAGCTTTGCACCTGCCGGTAATCAAAACGGCGCCACGCCGCCAGTGCCAGCAGGTTGAGACTCTGGGCCTGCGAATGTTCGTCGGCGGCGGCGCGGGCGGCGCGCAAACCGGCTTCTGCGGCCTCGGCGGCGGCCCGGTATTCGCTGATTTTGTCAAAATAGGCAGCGCGCCGGTTGTGGGTAACGGCCAGCCGGCGGCTGTCGGCCAGCAGTTCGGCGGTGGTTTGCATTTGAATGAGGCTGTCGGCCTGGGCTGCGCGGTCGGCTTGCCTGTCCAGAATTTGCTCCAGCCAAAAGAGAATGTCCCATCGTTTGGTGTGGTCTGTGCGGTCCAGCAGGGCCAGCGCACGGCGGTAAAGGGCGGCGGCTTCGCGGTTGGCAAAGTTGGCGGCAGCTTGCGCGGCGGCCATTTGCAGGTAGTTGAGGGCGCGGGGTTTATCCTGGGCTTCTTCAAAATGATAGGCCAGCATCAGCGCGGTATCGCCGCCGGTCAGTTCGCCGGCTTTGAGTGTTTCCTGCGCTTCGCCCACGTGGCGGTGCAGGTTGCGCCGGTCGCTGCGGAGCAGGCTTTCAACCACCGATTCCTGGGTGAAGACGTGTTTAAATACATATTGCGGGGTGGGCGCAGTGGTTTTGCGGCTAATCAGATCCAGGGTTTCAAGCTGTTCCAGAATTTGCTGTAATTCCAGGTGGCTGTTTGGGCCGGAGAGCAGGTTGAGCCGGTCGGCCACAAGCGCCAGCACGTCGGCGGAAAAAGTGCGACCAATAACGGCTGCAATTTGCAGAATGCGTTTGGCTTGCGGTTCCAGCCGGTCAATGCGGGCCATAATGACGCCTTGCAGCGTGTTGGGCAGTTTAATCTGGCTGAGTTGGGCGGTAGTTTGCCACGTTTGGCCGTTGGCAGAGCGGATGAGCGCGCCGCTGTCAATCAGCGAGCGAATTACTTCTTCCAGGTAAAAGGGGTTGCCTTCGGCTTTGGTGACTATCTGTTGCCGGATATCTTCCGGCAGAGCTTGCCGGCCCAGCAGATTGTCCAGCAACTCTGCGCTTTCATCATCGGTCAAGGGGGGCAGCTGGATTTTGATGTGGCTGCCGCCCAGTTCATGGTGCACAAGCTGGTAGAAACTCCAGATTTTGCTGTCCTTGATGGGTTGCCGGTAAATTAGTACCAGCAGCAGCGAACAATCGGACGCCAGTGGCAGCAGCGCGCGCAACAGTTCAAGGCTTGATGGGTCGGCCCAGTGCAAATCTTCCCACACCAGCACCAGCGGCTGCCGGCGCGCGGCGGCGCTGATTAAGGCGCGGGCAGCCTGCGAAACGTGCCGGTGCAGCGCCGGGCCATCCAGATATTTTATACGCGCCTGTTCGGCCTCGCTTAACTGCAAATCAAGCAGATGAGCCAGGTAGGGGAACTGTTCGGCTTTCTGTTCCGGCAACAACTGTTCAAGTTCGGTGTGGAGCCGGATGGCGGCTTCGGCGGGCGGGGTGTCTGGGGTGAGGCCCAGCAGGTTTTGCAGGGTGTGGCGGGCCACCAGATAGCCGGCGCTATCGGCGTGCGAGAGGGCGCGACCCGCGGCCCAGCGAACGCCGCTTTCCTGGTTGTGGAACAGGGTGCGCGCTTCGTGAATCAACCGCGATTTGCCCAGTCCGGCCTCGCCAACCACAGAAATAATGCTGCCCTGCCCGCCAAAAAACTTTTTGAAGGCGTGTTGCAGGGTGGCAAGTTCGGCCTTGCGCCCCACCAGCGGCGACCACAACCCCTCGATGCCGCGAATCTGGCCGCCGCTGCCGGTTTTGGCTTTGAGCAGCCGGTAAACCTGCACCGGCTGCTGCTTGCCTTTGACCCGTACCGGTGGAAGCGGCTCAAAATCAAACAGCGGCGCGGTTAACCGGTAGGTGGTTTGGCCCACCAGAATTTGGCCGGCCTCGCTCAGGTCTTCCAGCCGGGCTGCCAGGTTGACGGTATCACCCATGACGCTGTAATCCTGCCGGCGGGCGGTGCCAATGCCGCCGGCAATGACCAGCCCGGTGTTGATGCCAAAGTGAAGCGCCAGCGGTTGGGGCAACTGGTGGGCGTTTTCGTGGTTAAAGGCGTCCAGCGCGGTCATCATATCCAGCGCGGCGCGGAGGGCGCGTTCGGGGTCGTTTTCGTGGGCCAGCGGCGCGCCAAACAGGGCCATTATTTCATCGCCAATAAATTTGTCAATGGTGCCGTGGTAGCGGTCAATGGCTGCGCCCAGCCGTTCAAAGCAGGCGTTAATCAGGCTGCGCACTTCTTCCGGGTCCAGCTTTTCGCTCAGGGCGGTAAAGCCGGAAATATCGGCAAACATCACGGTCACGTGGCGGCGTTCGCCGTGCAGCGCCGAACCGGGAACCCGGTGGTGATGGCCGTTGACCAGCCGGAGCCGTAACGCCTCAACCGCCGTGTTGACCACGGCATCGCCCAACATCTGCCGTTGTTTCTCTAATGCTGCAATGGCCTGTTCAACGGTGTTCATTGTGTGTAACTTTCTGCGGGTGTGGGAAAAAGTTATATGCGCATTGTAGCACAAATGTGGCGGTGGAAAAAGAGGATTTTTGGGGGATGTGGGTGAAACCGGGAGCGCATCAGTAAGCCCGAAAGTCGATGGTCACGTCGCCGTCGCGGATGATTTGGTACTTTGCATCTGAAAAGTGCAGCCTGAGGGCATATTCAATGAAACGCCGGGCTTCAAGCCGGCTGCGGGCGCGATATTCAACCGATTTGTCGTGGCTTTTGAGGCACACGTAAATGTCTTTGCTACGCGGGCCAAACATGCTGGTGTGGATGATAAGTTTTTGGGTCACCCTGCCCCCGGAATCATCCCCCCACCAATTGGGTACTTTTCAATCAAAAACCTGTATTTTGAGCAAGAAAATTATGTGGATTGGGGAAATACGGAGTAAGGATCGGGCCCTTACTCCCTACTCCCTACTTCCTACTTCCTATTCCTACTCCATTTCCTGTTTGGTTCCGGCTTGTCCAGGTTAGGTTCAATTCGTCAATGGTGCAGATTTATTCCGTGTCAACGGGTTCTTCTTCAATTTGAATGCGGTAGTGAAAATTGTTGGGGTCGGTGTTGTGTCTGACCTTGATTTCAAATTTTGAAACCCCGTTAACACCGATGATGCCTTCGTCGGCGTAACCCCAGCCGGTGTTGATGACGTTGTGGTCGGCATCGTACAGGGTAACAATCAATTTAGCCAGCGATGGCCGGTTGCCCACATTTTGAATTTGGCCGTTGACAACCAGGTTGTTATTTTTGATTGCGCCGCTCTGGTTGAGCAGCACCAGATTTTGCTGGCTGGGGTTTTGAGATACATCGCCCTCTACAAACAGGGCGTAGGTGCTGATGTTTTTCCACTGCGATTGCCGCAGAGCGATGATATCGAACGGGGCAGAACCGCCGGGAAAAATGACATCCGGCGCGGTAAATGTTAATTTTGTGCCAATTGTTTCTTGTGCGGCGTTGTATAATTTGGCCGTGACCTGCACATATTCCATGGGCGTTGAGGCGTTGTTTTGCACCTCGCCCACAATGTGGTACCAGCCCAGCGAATCAACGTAGCTTT
>RFJF01000771.1 GCA_003695455.1 Chloroflexota bacterium | reverse complement strand
GTTACATATTTGGTAGTGGCTCAACTGTAAGTGATGAAGGGTGTCATGCGCGTTCTGTAAAAACGCCCGCTGTATAGCTGCAAAACGCCCGGTGGAGGTTTGTTGCGGGGGGTGGGTGGCGCCGGCAATCTGAATTAGAGCGCAAGAAACGGATATGATTCTGAGCGTCAATGCCATAAAATATCAACTAACTCAACAAATTTGGAGGTTTGTATGCACACATCTGTTGCAAAGGTTATGGGGCCGCTGGAATGGTTCCTGTTGATTGTTCTGTCGGTGTTGTGGGGCGGGTCATTTTTCTTTGGCGAGGTTGTGCTGACGGAATTGCAGCCCTTTACGCTGGTTTTGGGTCGGGTCAGCATTGCCGCCATTGCCCTCAACGTGATGGTGCGGGCAACCGGCCATCGAATGCCCATCTCGCCGGCAATGTGGGCGGCATTTCTGGTGATGGGGCTGCTCAACAATCTCATCCCGTTCAGTTTGATATTTTGGGGGCAAACCCAAATTTCTGGTTCGTTGGCTGCAATTCTCAACGCTACCACTCCGGTGTGGACGGTGCTGCTGGCTCATTTTCTCACCGTGGATGAACGGCTTACCCCAAACCGGCTGGCCGGTGTGTTTTTTGGCCTGATTGGCGTGGCGGTGATGATTGGGCCGGATGCGCTGCAAGGGCTGGGAATCAATGTGCTGGCTCAACTGGCGGTGGTGGGCGCGGCAATATCGTATGCCTTTGCCGGAATTTTTGGCAAACGTTTCAGAGGAACGCCGCCTATTGTTACCGCGGCGGGACAAATCACCGGCACCACGGTGATGATGGTTCCCATTGCTCTGCTGGTAGACAAACCCTGGTTGCTGCCCTGGCCGGGATTAAATGTGTGGGGCGCGCTGTTGGGATTGGCTTTACTCAGCACAGCCCTGGCCTACATCATTTACTTTCGGCTGCTGTCTACCGCAGGGGCCACCAATCTGCTGCTGGTCACTTTTCTAATTCCGGTAAGTGCCATATTATTGGGAACAATTATTCTGAATGAACAACTGGATGTTCGTCACTTTGCGGGCATGGGGTTGATTGGGCTGGGGTTAATGGCGATTGACGGCCGCCCGGTGCGGGCCATCAAAACGCGGGTGGCGGGGCGACAAGCGGCCCGGCCATCAATGACAGATGAAATTACTGGTTGAGAGGCAGATAATGATGAAACGTACTCCTGAATTTTTGTCCGAGGCCGGCCGCTGGCGGGCCGTGGTTCAGCGTGACCCGCAAGCCGATGGCGCCTTTGTTTATGCGGTTGCCACAACCGGCATCTATTGCCGCCCCACGTGTTCGTCGCGGCGGCCCAACCGGGAAAACGCACGCTTTTTTGACACCTGGCAGCAGGCTGAAGAGGCCGGTTTTCGCCCCTGCAAACGCTGCACTCCCCAAACATCCGTTGCCCCCAACACGGCGGTTGATGCGGTGGCGCAGGCGTGCCAAATTATCGAGCAGGCAGAGCAGGAGCCATCGCTGAAACAACTGGCCGATGCCGTGGGGTTGAGTCCCTACCATTTTCACCGGCTGTTCAAAAAAACGGTGGGCATTACGCCCAAACAGTACGCCATGCAAAAACGGTTGAACCGCGTACGCCACACGCTCCGGCAAAATTCAACCGTTACCAACGCCGTGTACGAGGCCGGGTTTGAGTCCGGCAGCCGTTTCTACGAAACCGCCGCTACATCGCTGGGGATGAAGCCGTCGGAATATCAAAAAGGCGGAACCGGCGTGTCAATCCGGTATGCCGTTGTGCAATCGTATCTGGGGTGGGTGCTCATTGCTGCGTCGGAGCGAGGCATCTGTAGAATTGATTTTGGCGACGACCCGGAAATTCTGCAAACCCGCCTGAAAGCCACCTTTCCCGGCGCCAAATTGCAGGATGGCGACCCGGCATTTGCCACAATTGTTGCCCAAACACTGGCGTTTCTGGAAACGCCGGAACAGGGGTTGGCGCTTCCGCTTGATGTTCAGGGCACGGCTTTTCAGCGGCGGGTCTGGTCGGTTTTGCAGACAATTCAGCCCGGCTCAACCGCAAGTTACGCGGAAAT
>RFJF01000770.1 GCA_003695455.1 Chloroflexota bacterium | reverse complement strand
TTCGATGCCGCCACCGCCGCCTTTGACAAGGCGCGCACGCTGGGTCTGCACTGGCGGCGGTTGTGGTACCAGTTCACCCCGTTTGAGGCTTATTACGCCGCCGGGCGGTATCAGGATGTGCTGGATTTAACCGAGGCTACCATCAACGGTACCGGCGGGCTGGAAGAAGCCTACTACTACCGGGGGCTGGCTCTGCACGCCACCGGCCAAAACGGGGCCGCCGAAGCTTTTCAGGCGGCGCTGGAATACAATCCCAACTTTGCGCCCGCCGCCGACGCGCTGGCCGCGCTTGCCAACCAACAGTAACCTACCGAGGTAAAAAATGTGGTATTTTCGCAGCCCGGAAATTGTGTTCGGGCCGGATTCGCTGGATCATCTCAGCCAGATTAGCGGCCGCCGGGCCATGATTGTCACCGATGCAGTAATGGTTGAACTGGGCTACGCCCGGCAGGTGCAGGAAAAATTGCAGGCTGCCGGAATCGAGAGCCGGGTTTTTGCCGATGTGGAGGCCGAACCCGCCGTAGAAACCATCCGGCGCGGCGCAGCGGCCATGACAGAATTCAGCCCGGACTGGATTGTGGGGTTGGGCGGCGGCTCGCCGCTGGATGCGGCCAAAGCCATGTGGATTCTGTACGAAAATCCCGCCGTGGATATTCTGTCTGTCAACCCGTTTGAGCCGTTGGGCCTGCGCCAAAAAGCCCGCCTGATTGCCGTTAGCGCCACCAGCGGCACCGGCGCCGAGGTCAGTTGGGGCATTGTCATTACTGACCCCGCAGACCGGCGCAAAGCGGCCTTTGGCTCGCCGGAAAATCTGCCGGACATCGCCATTGTGGACCCGGCGCTGGCGGCCACCATGCCGCCCCAACTCACCGCCGATACCGGCATGGACGCGCTGACCCACGCCGTTGAAGGTTACGTGAACACCTGGCAAAATGATTTTTCCGACGGGTTGTGCCTCAACGCGGTGCGGCTTATTTTTACGTGGCTGCCCCGCGCCGTGGCCCAACCGGACAACGCCAAAGCCCGTGAGAAAATGCACAACGCCGCCGCTATTGCTGGGCTGGGGTTCATTAATTCAATGTGCTCGCTGGCGCACGCTATGGGGCACAGTCTGGGCGGCCTGTTCGATATTCCACACGGGCGGGCGGTGGGGTTACTGTTGCCGTACACCATTGAATTTGCCGGCCGTGAGCCGTCTGCCGCCGAGCGCTACCGCCAACTGGCGGCGCTGCTGGGCCTGCCTGCCGCCACCGCCACCCAGGGAACCGGCAGTTTGGTGCAGGCCATCCGCCAACTGCTGGCCGAAATCGGCCAGCCGCAATCCATCGGGCAGGCGCTGAACATTTCGGCAGACACGTTTGAGGCCCAACTGGAAACCTTGGTTGAACACGCCGAAAGCGACACCCAAATTGTCACGGCCGTGCGCCCGCCGGAAACCGAAGATTTGCGCCGGCTGTTCCGGCACGCTTTTCTCGGCCAATCCATAAATTGGTGAACACATTTTGATATTCATTACCGGAGCCACCGGGTTTTTGGGCCGCAATCTGTGCGAGCATCTGGCCGGGCAGGGTTACGCGCTGCGCGCGCTGGTCAGGCCAGGCAGCAACTTTGCCTTTTTGAAACGGCTGGGCGTGCAACTGGTTGCCGGAGACGTGCGCGATGCCGGCTCGGTGCTGGCGGCCATGCGCGGCTGTTCGCAGGTGGTGCACACCGCCGCCTACTTTCGGCTGTGGGGCGCGCCGCCGCCCTTTGTGCAAACCAATGTCGAAGGAACGCGCCACGTGTTGCAGGCCGCGCAACGGCTGGGCGTGGAAAAACTGGTGCACATCAGCACTATTATTGTGGTGGGGCCGCAGCCGCCGGGCGCAATCATCACCGAGGGCACACCCCACCGGCCCTATCCCACCGACAACTACGCCAAAACCAAAGCCCGCGGCGAACGGCTGGCGCTGGAATATCACGCCGCCGGGCTGCCGGTGGTGGTGCTGCGGCTGGGCGCGCTGTACGGCCCGCACGGCCACTACGCCTTCAACCGGCTCTTTTTCACAGAGTTTCTGCACAACTGGCGGGTTGAGGTGCATCACGGGCGGCACATCATTTTTCCCTGTTTTGTGGGCAACGCCGCCCGCGGCATTGAGTTGGCGCTGCAAAAGGGCCGGCCCGGTCACATTTACAACATTTCAGACAACAGCATTTCGCACCACCAGGCCAACCTGATTATCAGCAAGCTGGCCGGGCGCAGCAGTTGGCGCATCAACGTGCCGGCCCCGTTGATGCTCAATTTTGTGAGCGGGCTGGAATTTCTGTCTCGGTTTACCGGGCGCGAGCCGTTTTACCCGGAAAATCTGAAACCGTACGTGTTTGAGGATTGGCGGGTGGACTCCGGCAAAGCCCAGCGCGAGTTGGGGTTTTGCCCCATGCCGTTCATTGAAGGGGCGCGGCGAACGCTGGCCTGGTACCGCAAAATCGGCTACCGGGTGTAACCGATTCAGGCAGGGGCATCACGGCGGCTCAGCCACCACAACACCGCCAGCGTCAGCACCCCGATGACGCCCAACGCCAGCAGTTTAAACAACCGAACTTCGATGACCAGCGCCAGCAGGCCAAATCCGGCGCAAAACAGGGTGTACAGCAACACAATCTGCCGCTGGCTGAAGCCCATGTCCAGCAGCCGGTAGTGCAGGTGGTCTCGCCCGGGTTGGGTGGGGTTGCCGCGCCGCCGCCAGCGCAGAATAATCAGCCAGGCCACGTCAATAATGGGAACGCTCAGTACCAGCAGGGCCGTGGCAACTTTGGCCGGGGCCAAAATAGAGAGCGACGCCAGCGCAAACCCCAGCACCATACTGCCGCTGCTGCCCATAAACACCCGCGCCGGATGAAAATTGAAGGGCAAAAATCCCAGGCAGGCAGCGGCCAGCGCCAGCGGAAACA
>RFJF01000080.1 GCA_003695455.1 Chloroflexota bacterium | reverse complement strand
GTCTGATTCCGGACGGTAGCGCGGCAGGCGCAGCTCAAACACGGTGCCGGAATCGAGGGCGCTTTTCACGGTCAGCGAGCCGTTTTGGGCGCGGGCCAATCTGTGCGCCAACGGCAAAAATACGCCGCCTTCGGTAACTTCGCTGTGACCGGCGGCGTCAACCCGAGCGTTCAGTTCAAACAAATGCGCCAGTTTTTCCGGCGGAATGACAACATTTGCCTGTAATTTTACGCTCACCAGTGGGTTGCCGTCTTCCGCAGAAAGTTCAATTGTGCCGTTTTTTAACAGGCTGTGCAAATAGCGGGCAATGACCGAGATAATTTCCTCCACCCGGTCACGGTCTGCCCAAACCGGGGGAAATTTGGCGGGAATATTCACGCTGAGGAGTACCGGCGTTTCGGCGGCGGCAAGGGTGTCTGCGGCCGATTGGGCCGCAGTGTGCAGAGATACCGGCCCGGTTACCAGTTTCAGCCGGCCGGCGTCAATTTTGCCGGCATCCACTGCTGCGTTAATCAGCCGCAGAAGCTGCGTTCCACTCTGATAAATGGCCGTCAGGTCCTCTTTTTGGACATCGTTGAGCGGCCCGTCAATGCCTTCCAGCAGCAACTCGGTAAAACCCAGCACCGAATTAAGCGGCCCCCGCAAATCATGCGACAAATGATGAATTTGCAGGGGCTCGTACCGTGCGTTTTGATGTGTGTCCGGTTTATCCATAAATTAACCTCATTGTGAAAATACGGCAGCCGGTTGTCAGCGAATAGCGAATGGCGAATGGCTACTCTGTAATCTTGCGCCCCTGCCGCTTGCTACCCTGGCATTGCTGTTTGTGGGGTTGATTTTACCACACGCGTCTACTTTTCCCAATTGACTTTCCAACTGTCTTTTGCTACAATAGGCGCTGTCCCACCCAGGGAGGGATGGCAGAGTGGACGATTGCGGTGGTCTTGAAAACCACTGAGGCTGCAAGGTCTCCGGGGGTTCGAATCCCTCTCCCTCCGCCATGTGTGAATTAACAATTAACAAGGAACAATTATCAATAACCAAACATGGAAGTAGCTGGTTGATAATTGGGTAATTGGTAATTGATTTTGGGGAGGTGCCAGAGTGGACGATTGGGGCCGCCTGCTAAGTGGTTGTCGGGTTAACGCTCGACCGTGGGTTCGAATCCCACCCTCCCCGCCATAAAAACCGTCTTGCAAAAGGCGGTTTTTTGTTGAATACCCGTTGCCGGGCAAATAAAAAGCAGGCCGCCAATCGGCCTGCTTTTTTGTAGACAGGTGAATATTTGGGCTAACTGAGCGCCTGGCGAACCATTTCCAGTTTGCCGGCAGAGCCGAGCTTCTGGTTTTTGTGGGCAATAAATTTGGCGTATTCTGCCACGTAGATTTTGCCGGGTTTGCGGAAGTCAAAACCTTCCGGTTCATCGCGGAAGTACTCGCGGTGAACGCGGGTCCACACCAGCCGGCCGTCGGTATCAATGTTGACTTTGGTTACGCCCAGCGGGTAGGCTTTGGCAAACTGGTCTTCATCTACGCCTTTGGCGCCGGCCAGCTTGCCGCCGGCAGCGTTAATGCGGGCTACTTCTTCTTGCGGCACAGAACTGGAGCCGTGCATTACCAGCGGAAAGCCGGGCAGCCGTTTTTGAATTTCCGCAATGCGGTCAAAATGCAGGCCCTGGCTGCCGCTGAATTTGTATGCACCGTGGCTGGTGCCAATGGCAACCGCCAGACTGTCGCAGCCGGATTGTTCAACAAAGGCTTTGGCTTCGTCCGGGTCGGTCAGGCTGGCGTGTTTTTCATCTACCTTGATGTTTTCTTCTACGCCGCCCAGCATGCCCAGTTCGGCTTCTACGCTTACACCTTTGGCGTGGGCCGCTTCTACCACCCGTTTGGTAATGGCCACATTTTCTTCAAACGGATGGTGCGAGGCGTCAATCATCACCGAGCTGTAAAAACCGGAATCAATGCAATCGTAGCAGGTTTCTTCATCGCCATGGTCCAGGTGGACGGCAAAAATGGCTTCCGGAAAAATCTCTTCGGCGGCGCGAATCATTGCTTCCATCATTTTTACGTTGGCATATTTGCGTGCGCCTCGTGAAATTTGCAGAATAAACGGCGCCTGCGATTCCACATTCCCCTGAAACAACCCCAGTGTTTGTTCCATATTGTTGATGTTGTATGCGCCGATGGCAAATTTACCATAGGCAACTTTAAACAGTTGGTCAGTGGTAACAATCATTGGACTAAAGCTCCTTTAGTTGGAAAATTTAAAAAAATAAGGAGTAAAGCAGCCATGGCGAACCATTTCTACTCCTACTCCCCTCGGCGTGTATCATATACCGGTCTGCCGGATTGCGCAATTACGGGCAATGCCGGCGCAGGGTTTGCAGGTTTTCGGCTACCGATGCTTTATTGTTGAAAATGGCCGAACCGGCAACCAGCACGTTGGCCCCGGCCTCTACAATTTCACGGATGGTTTTGGTGTTGACCCCGCCGTCAATTTGAACATCTGCCTCCGAGCCGATGTCTGCCAGCATGCGGCGCAACTGCCGGATTTTGGCGGTGCTGGTGGCAATGTACGATTGCCCGCCAAATCCGGGGTTGACCGACATAATCAGCACCAAATCCACGTAGGGCAAAATTTCAGACAGTACACTCACCGGGGTGGCGGGGTTGAGCGTGACGCCCGGTTTGAGGCCCAGTTCGCGGATTTGCTGGATGGTGCGGTGCAGGTGGGGGCAGGTTTCAACGTGCACGGTAATGCGGTCGGCGCCGGCGCGGGCAAAATCGGCCAGGTAACGCTCCGGATTTTCAATCATCAGATGCACATCCAGCGGTAAATTGGTTACGGGGCGCAGGGCTTTGACAATGAGCGGCCCAATAGTGATGTTAGGCACAAAATGACCGTCCATCACATCTACGTGAATCCAATCGGCGCCGGCGGTTTCGGCTTCACGCACGTGGTCGCCCAGTCGGGCAAAATCGGCAGACAAAATGGATGGGGCAAACAGTACGGATTTCATGGGTTGCTCTCCAGAAAATTAGGACAAAGGCAAAAGGATAAATGAGCGACTGGCAAACAGTGAATGGGTGAAATACCCCCTCACCTACTCCTCCGGCTCTCTTTTTCACGCTCGCGGCGGTCTTTTTGCAGTTCCTGCATAGCTACCAGCATATTGTAGGTAATGAGCAACTGCGAGAGCGCCAGCGGGCTGGACTGGTTGACCCGGTTGCCGTTGACAAAGTGGCCCATCTCTTCCGGGCGTAAATGCTGCAATTCCGGCAGGTGACTCCAGATGATATCTTCCAGGGTGGCGGTTTGTTGCGGCGTAATCTGGCCGTTGATGTCCAGCGTTTCTGTCAGCCGTCCGCTTTCCCGCGAGATGGTTGAGGTGAGCATCCGGCGGCCATCTTTGGCGTCAGTTTCCAGCACGTCGCTCAGGTCCGGGTAGGGCAGGGTGGGCCGCAGACTCAGGCGTACATTCAGGTGCGAGCCGGTTTCAGTTTCGTAGCCGGGCGGGCGGTAAAAGTTGACCACCATATCGGCGTATTGCTTTTGCACCTGAATAAAATTTCGTGAATCGTGCACCCGCTTGGCCAGCGATTCCCGTACCTGTTCCGGCGTGTAGCCGCGTTTGGTGGTGTCACGCTGGATTTTCCACTGTATCCGCAACTCTTCTTCCGGCTCAAGGTAGACTTTCACATCAAAATTATTGCGCATTGATTTACTGTGGTAGCCCAGCAGCCCTTCGATGATGACAAATTCTTTGGGTTGAATGTATTCCGGCGGGTCAAAATCGCCGGTGGAGTGGTTGTAAATGGGTTTGAGAATGGCGTGTCCCCGGCGGAGCGAATCAAAATGCTGCTCCATAATATCAATGTAATTGCAGGCCGGGTCTAATGCGCTGAGGCCGTTTTCCTTGCGCTGCGCCCGATTATAGCGATGATAATCATCGCTGCAAATTACAGTGACACGCTCTTCTCCCAGTATGCGGGCAATACCCGCCGAAAGGGTTGTTTTTCCGGCGGCGCTGTCGCCAACAACGCCCAGCAGGATGGTTCGTTTGTAGGGCATCAACTTCTCCTTTGAGTTCAGATTTTTACTTCTAATTTCTAATTCCCAACCCGGATAAACCGGAATAAAACAGGAAATGGGGTAGGGAGTAGGGAGTAATGGCCTACTCCCTACCCCATAATTCTTACTTCATTCCCAATTCCCGTTAGGTCAGGCTTCTACTTCAAACTTGATGTCTGACCACAGTTCCATCGCTTCGCGCAGGGCTTTGTTGTTGCGGGCGGCGGCTTCCAGCGTGGAACCGGCGGCAATGGCCTCAACGGCGGCGCGGTTGGCCTCGGCGCCGGCCCGGCTGCCGCGCGGGTGGCCGTGTGTGCCGCCCCCGAACAGGTAGAAGGCGTCGTTGCCAAAAATTTTGTACAGGTCCGGCACGTTGTGCACGTGGATGCCGCCGCTGGCAACGGGCCACGTGTTTTTCAGCCCGGCCCAATCCTGATCAAAGACCAGCGTGCCGCCGGCATCGGCGGCGCGGTAGCGTGGCTCGCGCAGCAGGGTGACGCGGGCCACGGTTTCGCTCCAACTGCCTTCCAGCTTGCCCACCACGGTTCCGGTGTGCAGGTGGTCGCCGCCGGCCATGCGCAGCCATTTTGCCAGCACGTTAAAGTTGATGCCGTGGTTTTTTTGGCGGTCAATTACGGCGTGCATGGCCCGATGAACGTGAATCATCAGCCCCAGTTCTTCGGCGCGCTGGCGCACGTCGGCAAAGGCGGTAAAGCCGGCGGTCAGAAAATCAACCATGATAAAGCGCGAACCTTGCGCGGCGGCAAATTCGGTGCGGCGCAGCATTTCTGCGGTAGAGCCGGCGGTAACGTTGAGCCAGTGGCCTTTCTTTTCGCCGGTTTCGGCTTCGGCCTTTTTGACGGCGTCCATCACGTACATAAAGCGGTCGCGCCAGCGATTGAAGGGCTGGCTGTTCAGGTTTTCGTCGTCTTTGGTGGTGTCAAGCCCGCCCCGCAGCGATTCGTAAACCACGGTGGCAAAATCTTTGGCGCTCAACCCCAGCTTGGGTTTAATGGTGCCGCCAATCAGCGGGCGGTCGTATTTGTCCAGCCGGAAACGTTCGTCCTCGATGCCGGCGGCCGGGCCGGGGTAGCCCTTCATCAGAATGGGCGGAACCATCATGTCTTCCAGCCGCAGACCCTGGTAGGCTTTGAAACCAAACACATTCCCGACAATGCTCGACATAATATTAACAATAGAATTTTCCTCGAACAGTTCCATGGGGTAGGCAATATACACCAGCGGATATTTGCCCGGCTTTTGCTCGATTTTGTAGACCCGGCCTTTGTAATATTCCAGGTCCACAAACTGGTTGCTCCACACCTCGGTCCAGGTCCCGGTGGAACTTTCGGCGGCTACGGCGGCGGCGGCTTCAATGATTTCGTTTTCATCGGTGCTGCCGCCCATATCCAGACTGAAGGCGCACAGAAGGTCGGTGGCTTTGGGGATGTAGTCCGGCTCGTAGTAGGCATTTCGATAGGGATTCACGCCGGCGTCAAAATTTCCGTTACTGCTCATTGTTGTCTCCTTGTTTGTATGCTAAATAATTGTGTTACTCGGTTGCCATTTTTACGGCTTCTTCCGTATCCACCCGGCCAAACGGAAAATCGCGTTTGAGCTGGTGAATGCCTTTGATGTAGCGCATTGAACCGGAACGGGCGCGAATGACGATGCTGTGGGTGGTCACACCGCCGCGCCGGTCGTAGTGGATGCCTTCCAGCAGCGGCCCGGAGGTGATGCCGGTGGCGGCAAAAAATGCGTCATCGGACTGAATGAGTGTGTCGAGCGTCAGTACCTCGGTCATTTCATCACCCAGCGCTGCTTCCAGCCGCATCCGCTCGGCGTCGCTTTGGGGAGCGCGCATGCCCTGCATTCCCCCGCCCAGCGCCTTGACCGCCGCCGCGGCAATCACGCCCTCCGGCGTGCCGCCGATGCCCATCAGCACGTCAACCCCGGTGCCGGGAATGGCGGCCATGAGCGCGCCCACCACGTCGCCGTCTGTGTGCAGCGAGATGCGCGCCCCGGCCCGCCGGATTTCGGCAATCAAATCCTGGTGGCGGGGTTTGTCCAGCACAAACACGGTCAGTTCGTTCACCCGCCGGCCCAGCGCGCCGGCAATGCGGTGCAGGTTTTCTGTGGCCGAAAGGGTGATGTCAATGGCTTGCCGGGCGCTGCGTTCCACCACAATTTTGTTCATGTACAGCGATGGTCCCGGCTGCCACATACTCCAGCGTTCGGCAATGGCAATTACCGAGATGGCGTTGGGGCGGCCCAGCGCCAGCAGGCGCGTGCCTTCTACCGGGTCAACTGCCACGTCTACGGCGGGCGGGCGGCCCGTGCCCACCAGTTCGCCGTTGTAGAGCATGGGGGCCTGGTCTTTTTCACCTTCGCCAATGACAATGACCCCGTCCATTTCAATGGTGTGCAGAACGGCCCGCATGGCGTCCACGGCGGCCTGGTCGCCGGCCTCTTTGTCGCCCAGCCCCATTTGGTGGGCCGCTGACAGGGCGGCGGCTTCGGTGACGCGCACCAGTTCCATGGCCAGGTTTCTGTCGGGTCTTTCAGGCATGGATTGCTCCTTTCTGATTACAGAATACAGATTTAACTTCCGGCGTGGCCCACCGGGGTGGGCATGTATTTCATCCCTTTTTTCTGGCTGCTGTGGCCGGGGAAGGCGCGCGATTTGGGGTAGATGAACTGGTTAGCCAGATTAATGGCGATAGTGGCCTGCCCAAATCCGTTGGCAATCAGGTTCATTTTGATTGAGTCAACCGGCAGGGTGATGTCTCCGGCGGCGAACACGCCGGGCAGGTTGGTTTCCATTTTGCCGTTCACCCGAACAGCCCGCCGGTCCAGTTCCAGCCCCCAATGTTTGATGGCCCCCATATCGGCCTTGAAACCGATGCAGACCAGCACGTCGTCAATGCGCAGGGTGTGTTCGCCCTCGGTGATGGTGTTGAACACGGTCACTTCCTGCACCCGGTCATCGCCGCCAATTTCGCGGACTTCGTGCAGGGGCAGCACGTGAACCCGGCTGCGGTTCAGCGCCGATACGCTGCGCTCGTGGGCTTCAAAATGGTCGTAGCGATGCACCAGCGTGGTTTCTCTGGCCCACTGTTGCAGTTCCAGCGCCCAGTCCACGGCGGTGTCGCCGCCGCCCACAATCATCAGCCGTTTGCCCAAAAAGGCATCTTTGTTGCGCACTACGTAATGCACGCCCTTGCCGTCGAACTTGTCTGCGCCGGGCACAGGCAGTTTGTTGGGGGTGAAAGCGCCCAGCCCGGTGGCAATGACCACGGTTTTGCTGTGGTACACGCCGTCCGGGGTGGTCAGCCGGATGCGGCCCGGCTCCAGCACTTCCAGTTGCTCCACCGGCTCGTTAAAGCGGAACTCGGCCCCAAACTGGCTGGCCTGCTTCCACAGCTCCTGCACCAGATCACGGGCCAGCACCGCCGAGTAGCCGCCAACATCGTAAATGTACTTTTCCGGGTAAAGGGCGGTGAGTTGGCCGCCAGGTTTGGGCAGCGCTTCCAGCACCAGCGCATCCAGTTCGCGCATGCCGGCGTAAAAGGTTGAAAACAAACCTGCCGGCCCGGCCCCAATGATGGCGACATCGTACAATTTGTCTGGCATAAAATCCCCCTGCGTGTTGGCTGAATTGCAACCAGTATAGCGGGGAATTGTGCAAAGTTTAACAACCGGATGGGCAGACTTTGCCCGGATATGTGGGGGGTGCGGCCCACCCGTTCGGGTGGGTGAAACAGCGGGAACCGCTGAATTACAGCCGGTGTTTGTTTTGCAGGTAGTAGTTGGCGGCTTCGGTGCGGTTGTTCACCTGCAATTTGCGGTAAATATTTTGCAGGTGATATTTGACGGTGTTGGGGCTGAGGTGCAGCCGGGCGGCCATTTCCTGATTGGATTTGCCGGCAGCCACCAGCTTGAGCACCTCTCGTTCCCGGTCAGAGAGGGCGTCGCTGGGGCCGGCGGTGCGGCGGCGATTGGCCCGCCGCAGCAGCCAGTTGTGTACTGCCCGGGGGTAAACCACTTGCCCGGCGGCCACCTGCCGGATGGCTTCCACGGTTTGGCGCGGGGGTTCGGTTTTCAGGACAATCCCGTCCGCCTCCAGTTCGATGACCCGCTGTAACGATTCGCCATCGGCCAGCGCGGTCAGCACCAGCGTGCGCACCGGCAGCGGCCGGCTGCGGATGTGTTTGAGCACGGCAAAGCCGTCCATGCCCGGCATGTGCAAATCCATCACCACCACATCCGGGCGGCG
>RFJF01000769.1 GCA_003695455.1 Chloroflexota bacterium | reverse complement strand
TGTCTGCGCAGTTGAGCAAGGTTGGCGCGATGACCGGCCGCTTGACCTTTAAGGAAGACCAGATTGCGGTAAGCCAGGTCAACGTTGAGTCCTCGTACAACCGGATTATGAACGCCGATATGGCCAAAGAGCAGCTCGAAGCCACCAAATACAGCATCCTGCAACAGACCGCCACCACAATGCTGGCGCAGGCCAATATGGCCCCGCAGGGCATCCTGAGTCTCTTCCGGTAGATGACCACCGGATTTGGCGGTTGAATTAGTTGTAGCGTATGTAACTTGCAACCTCCCGTGGATTAATTCCGCGGGAGGTACACCCAACCTTGCAATTTGCAACTGTGAAAAACGGAGTGAATGATGCTTAACGCACAAAATGCGGCTCAAACGTATCGAATGAATCAAATCAACAGCGCCAGCCCGCTCGATTTGCTGATTATGGCCTACGATGCAGCCCTGATTGGCTGCGGTCAGCGAGACCTGGCCCGCACCACCCGCGCGCTGAATGTGCTGCGCGACGCGCTTGATTTTTCTTATGACGAAGACATTGCCATGGGTTTTTTCCGGCTTTATCAATATTGCGCAGACCTGGTTCGCAAAAATGAATATGACGAGGCGGCCGGTTTGCTGCGCGAAATGCGCGATACCTGGATGCAGGTGAAGCATCAGTATCAATCGGTGCAATCTCAACCCGCGCCCCAAACAACGGCTCAATCTCAGGCGTACCTTGAAATGACACCCCAACTGATGGTGGCCGGCTAGTTTAAAGGAGTAAATTATGTCCATCGGTGGCGTTGGCGGCTCGCTGGCAAGCGCAGCCGGAATTGAAAAACTGATTCAGCAAACTATGGCAATGGAACGCCAGCCGCTAAATCGTCTGGAATCTCAAAAAGACGATCTTGAAGTAAAACGCGGTATTTACAATGACGTCAGTTCAAAACTGGAAAACCTGCGCACTGCCCTGCAAAACATAACCGGCGATTCCGGCGCGCTGAACAGCTACGTGCCAACCATTGCCGATGAGGATATTCTGGGGGTGTCAGTGACCAACAGCTATTCGCTGGTGGCGGGTAAATATGACGTAACCGTCACCAGGCTGGCCAAAGCCCATCAAATTGCCTCTGCCCAACAGGGACAGGCCGACGTGGCGCTGGGGTTAAGCGGCAACTTTGTGGTTGGCGGGGCCGCAACCCGCAGTGCAACGGCCGGCACCACCAATGCGGTGGTAACCGGTTTTGGCACGGGCAGCATCCGCTCCGGCGAGCTGGAACTGGGCAGCCGTGATTACTCGGTTGAATTCCAGCAAAACGGCAGTACCTGGCAATTCAGAATAGTTGATGAAAACGGCGAGGCGGTAAGCATTGACGATGCGTCGGATGCCGGCACTGAAATGACCAGCGGCTGGCAGGACCTTTCGCTGGTGCAGGGTACCACGTTTGATACCGGCCGCGGGCTGACCGTTACCTTCAGCAGCACAGACCCCACCCAATCGCACCTGTTTGGCGGCGCCGGCACGGCAAAAACCAGCTATACGGCCCAGGGCGCTACTATTAACGTCTCTGCAACCAGCAGCCTCAACGATATCAGAAACGCCATTAACGCCGCCACTTTTGCCGAAGGCAACGAAATACAGGCCACAGTGGTTGACCGCAAGCTGGTTTTATCAGCCAAAGAAAGCGGATTGAACGCCCAAATCACCCTCGATGACACCAGCGGCTCGGTGTTGCAAACATTGGGGATTTTGAGCGCCAGCGGCGGGGGCAGCGGCGGCACGCTGGCTGCCGGTGCAGAAGTACAGCCCGCCCAGGATGCCCAATTTTCCGTGAACGGAATCAGCATCACCCGCAGTTCAAACAGCGGAATCACCGGCGTGATTCAAGGTGTGTCGCTTGACCTCACACTCGAAGGCACAACCTCGGTGACTCTGGCAAAAAATCACGATGACGTGGTGAGTAAATTCAAGGAAATGCTGGAAGCCTATAACGATGTAGCCAGCCATTTGAAAGCCAAAACAGAACCGCAACTGGATGCAACCGCCACCGGCGATAACCCAACCTACATTGCGGCGCCGTTGGGCAGGGATATGAATATGCGCACCCTGCGCTTTGACCTCTCTTCTGATTTGCTTTCAATTTACAGCGGTGCAGCCAGCGGCGCACCTACCAATTTAACAGACCTGGGTATCACGCTCGACGAGAATTTGTCGTTCAGCCTGTCAGATGAGGATGCCCTCACGGCGGCGCTGAACGAAAACTTTGAGGATGTGTCAGACCTGATGGATTATGTTTTTGGCCGGATGGAAGACCGGCTTGAAACCTACCTGGATGGCTCCAGTAGTTACATTTCGTCTGCCAAAGACTCAATTGATGACCAGATTGATTTGCTGGATACCCGAATTGACAGCTACGAAAGCCGGCTTTCGGCCAGAGAGGAAGCGCTGCGCAAACAATATTACGAACTGCAATCGCAGCTTATTACAATGCAGTATGACTACCAATCAACAATGTCAATTGCGAGCGGTAGCATGAATATTTTGTATGGTTAATGGTTAAGTGTTGGAGGGAACCATCATGGTAGAACCAATTAAACCTCTTGAGGGAACACTCAAAGAAGCAGATGGACAGACATCGGTGCTGGCCGAGGTGGTCCGGGCGCGGTACTGGAAACAGTTGGCCCAAAAGATGCCCCCCGTGGAATCTGGCGAGGAAACTGCGCTGCCGGAGGAACAAAAAGAACCACCGGCAGAAAAAAGTGCCGAACCAAAAATCAAGATGCGGCACACCTACGCCGAGTTTGAAATTAATAAGGAAACTCACGAAGTGTACGTGCGCATTTTTGACGCCAGCAGCGGCGATTTGGTCCGTACCATCCCGCCCGATGAATTGGCCAAGGAAATTGCCAAAGGCAATCTTCAACCCAACCAGTTGCGCCGCAGGGCCGTGTTTATTTAAAATCCTTCCCTGCCGTTTTTGCTGATTGCCGATTTTCAATAACCGAACTGTTACAGGTTAACTGAATATGCGTCATCAACTCCCACCCGAACCAAATTCCAATTACACCTACCCCCAATTCATCATTGACGAAAAGACCGGCCGGGTTGAAGTGAATTTTATTGATTGGGCCAGTGGACAGATCGTTAGGCATATTGCCGCGGCTGAGCTGAACCAAATCTTAAAAGACCAGGGTGCACTGCCCGGTGTTCAGATTTCCTGACAATTCGGGGTGAAATTAATGTCGAAAACAATCCATCCGGATGCTGTTGCACCGCCGGCCAAACTGCGCAATGCCGGTTCAAAAACATCCGTACAGCAAGCTGCACGCAAAAATCGGCGACCGGTTTGGTTTGCCGTGTTTTTGCTTTTGGTAGCCGGTATGGCCTGCCGGCTGGAATTTGGTGTGGGCCGTGAGGTTTCTCCGGACGCCGGGCAGCCCGCCGCAGAATCAAATGCCCGGCAATCTGCCGTGGCCGCGCCGTCAAAAATTCAGCCGGCGGCGCAACAACCCGCAACAAATCTGCAAAATTTGGCTGAAAACGCACCAACCGTTGTGCCAACGCCATCGCCCACCCCCGCGCTCGTGCCGTCAGTCGAAATATCTCCCACGGTAACACCCTCTCCCACCGTCAGCCCAACGGTAACGGCCGCAAAACTGGTGCCCACCGTCACCAGCAAAAACGAGGCGGCTTTGTCATCCGGCACGGCGCTGGCGGTTGCAGTTACGCCAACAGTGGTCCCGCTTATTCCGGCCAGATACCCGCCCACGCGGATTATTGCGCCGGCCATCGGGCTGGATGCGCCGGTAGAAACGGCCGGCTGGCACACGGTAGAACAAGATGGCAATCTGGTCTCGGTGTGGGATATTCCGGACAATGCGGCTGGCTGGCACACAAACAGCGCACTGCCGGGGCAGGGGTCCAATGTGGTCTTTTCCGGGCACCACAACATTGGCGGAGAAGTCTTTAGAGACCTGGTAGATTTAAAGGTGGGTGATGAAATTACTGTGCAGGCTGATGCTTACAAATACCACTACATCATTACCGACCGCTTTATTGTGCCGGAACGGGATGCTCCCCCGGAACAGCGGGCGCAAAATGCCCAGTGGATAAAACCCACCGTTGATGAGCGAATCACGTTGGTTTCATGCTGGCCGTACAACAATAACACCCACCGTTTGATTGTGGTAGCCAAACCTACCGGTTTCAGCAAAATGTAAACAGGCCTTGCAACCGTTGCCTGACAGAAACG
>RFJF01000768.1 GCA_003695455.1 Chloroflexota bacterium | reverse complement strand
GACCTTTGCCGTGAAACCCGCAGAATTTTACCCGATGTGATTTACTGGGTGGTGCTGGGCGTCATTTTTGGCGGATTTGGGGCGGCGCTGCTGGCGTGGCTGGTTGGCACTTCACTCCGGGCAACGCCGGGGTGGCTGGTTATTGGCCTGCTGGGTGGCTCTGCACTGGGGCTGGTGTGGGGCGTCATTTTCTCCCTGACCGAAAAATCGTAAATTCACCTGCCTACTCGCTACGCGAAGACGTCCGTTTTTTGGGCTGGTGCCGGCTCGCCGAACCGGGCGGCAAAAACTCGCCCCTGCCTTAACATGCCCGTCAACTTCTGGTAGAATGGAACAAGCAGGATTAAGTACTTATCAGTCAAAAGCTTGTAATTTGGGCAAGAAAATTACGTGCAACCGGGGAGTAAGGAGTGAGGAACACAGGAAGCGAATCTGTACTCTGGATTCTGAAATCTGTAATCTGACAGGAGCCGCCGATGAAACTATCAGAATATCCGCGCCCGCCCGACGACACCGGGCGCGGGGTACACTGGTCACCCTCAACCAGTATTTGGGGCAAAAATGAGTGGGCCGAAAAATGGCTGCCGTTTCTGCTGGACGCCAAAATCAAATGGGTCAAAATTCTGGACGACGGCGGCGGCAGCGCGCTCGGATTAGTCAAACGGTTGATTGATTACAAAATTATGCCGGTGGTACGCGTGTACCTGAACCCCAACTACCCCGGCTTCATTTCCGGCCGTGAAACCGACCTGGCCCACCGGCTGGCCGACATCGGCGTGCGCTACATGGAATTCGGCAATGAGCCGGATTTGGCGCTGGAATGGAAAGACCGTGACCGTCCGGAAAACTGGCTGGAAATTGTGGTCAACCGCTACATTGACGTGTGGGACAAGGTTCGGCCGTTTGGCATCATCCCCCTGTTTGATGCCTTTGGGCCGGGCGGGCGCGGCAACCCTTTTCAGTTGATTGCCCAAAAAGGACGCACCGATATTTTTGAAGCAATGGTGGTGGCCGTACACAACTACTGCCTGGGCCGCCCCCTCAGCTACCCCAACGACGGCATTGCCGACCACGGCACGCCCATCACCGAGCACGAATACCTCTCGCTGGCCGACGGCGACCCCAACCGCACCCACTGGGTGTGGGAACGCCCCATTGAAGACGTGAACCGCCTGCGCGCCGAACACGCCAACCCCAACATCAGCATTCTGACCGATTCAACCGGCTTCCGCGCCTTTGAATATATGGACAACCTGGTGCGTGAAGCCTGCGGCCGGAGCGTGCCGGTAATGATGACCGAGGGCGGCTACAACGTGGGCCAACGCGCCGGCACCACCTTTGGCGATGACGCCCGCTACCCCAAACCTACCGCCTACTGGGCTTCCCGGCTGACCATGGATATGTTCAACCCCGACAACCTGCCGGATTACTATTTTTGCTCAATGCCCTGGTTTATCGCCGGTTACCAGATGGGTGTAATGTCATCCAGCTACGAGCCGCAGGGGCCGTGGTTTACCAACTGGTACGACTCTGAGTTTGGGCTGAACGGCGAGCTGCCGGTGGTCGGAATGCTCAAATCTACCCCGCCAAAAATCCGCGCCGATGGCCCGGTTCCGCCGGAAATGGAAAACTTTTACACCGGCCCGGATTTGACCGGCCGTGATTTTGCCGACGAACTGAAATATCTGGAGCCGCAGGTACTGCTGGAGCCGGCGGCAGACACCAGCCAGCCCTACTGGAAGCTCATTTCCGTGCAGTGGAAGGAAGAGGGCAACGGCTACATGTTTGTCAAATGTTTGGACCAGGACGGCACACCCATTGAGGGGCAGGAATTTGAGGCCCGGCATGAAAACGGCGCGGATGTGGCCGCCACCAAAGGCCATTATGACAACTACTGGGGCAACCTGGCCATGTACGGCGGGCTGGGAACGTACCGCGTATCTGTGAAAGGCGGCCCCGGCGATGCCCTGACCAACGTGGGCAACGGCGGTGAATCGCCGGGATACCGGGCCACCAATTTTTGGCTAACGTTTCAAAAAACTTCAGACCATGAGGAGGGCGACGTGACGCTCGATTTTAACGCCAAAGACCAGGATTATCTGGAGCATTACAGGCAAACCGGTCAAATGAAAAACGAGGCCGAAGGGTTTGAGCAAACCGTGATCCCCGCCAACGGCAAAAAGGACCACTACAAAATCATCGGCATCCGTCACCTGCTGCCGGAAGAAGCCAACGGCAACCGGATTGCCTTTTTAGCGGTGCTTGACGCCAACGGCAACATTGACCGCAACAAGCAGATTGACTGGGGCTGGCAAGGGATGGATGGCGGGCAGAAGCCGCGCCCCATCACGCAGGATAAGCCCCTCAACGAGCGGGCCAACGTACCGCTCAACCCCGGCCAGCGCTGCTGGTTTCAGGTATTGGGTGCAGAGAGCGAGCGGGTGGAAAACATTCACACCATGTACCCCACCAACGGCGGCAACCACTCGTGGTACATTGTCTTTTATCCGGTGCAGGGCGGCAGCGGCCCGGTAGACCCACCCGATAAACCGGACCCGCCCGACCCACCCGACCGGCCGGACAACAGCGAAGCGCTCCGGCTGCTGGAAGAGGCCCAACGGCACGTAAATCAGGCCAACCAACTGATTGAAAAGGCTAAATCGCTGCTGTAAACACGCCCGCAAAAATAGCGCAGGTTCGGGGGTTTCCCGAACCTGCGCCTCACCCTGCTGAGTCCAACACCTGTGCGTTGGGCTCTTTGCTTTTAAATTTCTGTACGCTGCACTCCGGGTTGTGGCAATGCTTCCGCCACTGCACGGAGCCGGGCAAATGCAACCGTGATTGGATATCCGGCGCCGGTTGCCGCATCAATTTAATTGATAGCCTGCCGTGTTCAAGCCGTTGTATTACAATCAACTACCACTTAATTTGACACTAAAACAAGTTATGGTAAGATAAGAAAACTTTAGAAAGTTAGGTCTTAACAGAAAGTACGGGGGAAAATAATGGCAGACAGCGGATATAAAAACATTTCAAGAATAGACTCTCCAAAAAAGCGGCTGCACGGCTGGTAT
>RFJF01000079.1 GCA_003695455.1 Chloroflexota bacterium | reverse complement strand
CCGCAGCTCAAATCCATCCACCTGAGCGACTACAAAGTTCGCATTCTGGACAGCGACAAAGGCACTGCCGCCACCACCCGGGTGATGATTGATTTTTACGATGAAGCCCGCCCCGGCAAAATCTGGACCACGGTGGGCGCGCATGAAAACATCATCGAAGCCAGTTGGAACGCGCTGATTGACAGCATGGAATACGCCCTGCTCAACGGCAACGGAAATAACGGAGCGCAAGAAACAGGTAGGTATTAGCAGAATGTCTGTTAATTTTACCGGCACATGTTGCACAACGAGGAAGTAAGAAGTAAGGATGAAGGAGTATTTTGTTCATTGGTAATTGGTAATTGTTATGCACCCAACCGCCAAAAAAGTAGCCGACGCAGCCCGCCAACTGGGTCTGCCCGTCGAAATCAAAGAATTTGCAGCCGGAACCCGCACCGCGCAAGATGCCGCCGCAGCCGTTGGCTGCCAGGTGGCGCAAATCGTCAAATCGTTGCTGTTTGTGGTGGACGGCCAGCCAACTATGGCGCTGGTCAGCGGTAGCAGCCGGCTGGATGAGAAAAAGCTGGCGGCGCTGTGCGGTGTGGGCCGCAAAAAAGTAAAACGTGCCAACGCCGATATTGCCCGCGAGGCCACCGGTTTTGCCATTGGGGGTGTGCCGCCCTTTGGACACGCCAACCCGCTGCCTGTTTACATGGACGAGGACTTTTTCCGGTTTGAGGTCATCTGGGCTGCCGCCGGCACGCCCAACGCCGTTTTTGCCGTCTCGCCAGATGATTTGGCGCGGGTCACGCAGGCTACCATCGCCGATTTGAAAGCGGCGTAACAACAGAGCCACACCACAAAATTTTATGTAAAGGATAAATGATGGACGCAAAAATCACGCTTCTCCCCGGAGACGGCATTGGCCCGGAAGTGGTGGCCGAAGCCGAAAAAGTGCTGGCCGCCGTGGGCAGCAAATTTGGACACACCTTTGAGTTTGCCCGCGCGCTGGCCGGCGGCATTGCCATTGACCAAACCGGCAACCCCTTGCCGGATGAAACGCTGGCGGTGTGCCGCCAGAGCGACGCCGTACTGCTGGGCGCCGTGGGCGGCCCCAAGTGGAGCGATCCCAAAGCGCCGGTACGCCCGGAACAGGGGTTACTCAAAATACGCAAGGAATTGGGACTGTTTGCCAACATTCGCCCGGTAAAAATCTACCCCGCGCTGGCCGAAGCTTCGACGCTGAAGCGGGACGTGATTGAAAATGTGGATTTGGTGATTGTGCGCGAACTGACCGGCGGCATCTACTTTGGCCAACCGCAGGGGCCGGTGGATGGCCCCAACGGGCGCGCCGCCATTGACACCATGCATTACACCGAAGCCGAAGTGGCCCGGCTGATGCACGTGGCTTTTAAAATTGCCCGCCAGCGCCGCAAAAAGGTGACATCGGTAGACAAAGCCAACGTGCTGGCCTCAAGCCGTCTGTGGCGGGAAGTGGCTCACCAGGTAGCCGCGGAGTACCCGGACGTGGAGTTTGAGGATGTGCTGGTAGATGCCTGCGCCATGCACCTCATCCGGCGGCCCGGCGATTTTGACGTGGTAGCCGCCGGCAACCTGTTTGGCGATATTCTGAGCGACGAAGCCAGCATGCTGGCCGGTTCAATGGGCATGCTGCCCTCGGCCTCGCTGGCGGAGGGGAAGTTTGGCCTGTACGAACCGATTCACGGCTCGGCACCGGATATTGCCGGGCAGGGCATTGCCAACCCGCTGGCAACCATTCTCAGCGCGGCCATGATGCTGCGCACCACCTTTGACCTGCCCGCCGAGGCCGACGCCGTGGAAGCGGCGGTGGACTCGGTGCTGGCGCGGGGCTATCGCACCCCGGACCTGGCCTGGTCCGGCGAAACCAAAGTGGGAACCGAGGAAATGGGCGATTTGGTGGCGCAGACTGTAATTGAGGCGTAAATCTGACTTACCCACTCGCTACGCGAAAACAAAACCTTTCGGAACACAAAAATTCCGAAGGGTTTTTTTATTTTTTCTCCAACTCCGCCAGTT
>RFJF01000767.1 GCA_003695455.1 Chloroflexota bacterium | reverse complement strand
TGGTTTTAACAATGGCCAGCCCCAGTCCGGTGCCGGGAACATCGTCCAGTTCCGCGCGGGCGCGGTAAAATTTTTCAAACACACGCGGTAAATCCTTGGCCTTGATTCCCGGCCCGTTGTCAATAACCGAGACAAACGCCTGCCCCCCGTCTGCGTTGAGCCGGATTTTCACCTGTCCCCCGGAGGGCGTGTACTTGATGGCGTTATCTACCAGATTGCTCACCGCCCGCGACAACAGCACCGAGTTGCCCTCAACCACCGCGCCGGTTCCGGTAGTGTCAAGGCTCAACTTGATTTCCCGGGATGCGGCCATTGGCTGCATGGCAAAAACGCTGGCCTCCACAATTTCGTCCAGAATGACCGGCTCGCGAGCCAGTTCTTCCAACCGTTCCAAACGGCTCAATTCCAGTAAATCCTCAATCAGTGATTTCATCAGATTGGCGGCGCGGGTGATACCCTCCAAATCTTCTTCCTGCCGGTCACTGACCGGGCCATCCATTCTGACCAGTTCCACGTAGCCCTTTACGGTTGCCAGCGGCGTGCGCAGGTCATGGGTAAACGCGGTCACAAAATCACGCTTCATTTTATCCAGCGCTTTGTAGGCGCTGATGTCGCGCAGCACTATCACACGCCCCACACCGGGCAGTTCTGTGACGGTGCCCCACATGGTACGTCCATCCGGAATAGCAACCTCGCCCGATGCAGGGGTGGCCGGAGAGAGCAACTTTAGCAGGCTTTCATTCATGGTGAGTTCTGCCAGCGGCACGCCTTGCGGCGGCGGCACATCCAACCCCAGCAGTTCCTGCGCGGCCGGGTTGAACAACACCGATTTGTTTTCGGGGGTGGCAACCAGTACCGCATCTTGCGTGCTGTTGATAATGGCCGACAGCTTCTCGCGCTCCTGTTCGGTCTGCCTGAACAGACGCGCGTTTTCAAGTGCAATGGCCGCCTGCCCGGCAATGGCGTTCAGCAGGAGCAAATCATCTTCAGCAAAGCGGTTGGGTTCATCGTGCACCAGCGTGAGAACCCCAATGACTCGCTGGCGGCGGCGTAACGGGGTGGCAATCACCGAGCGCACATCGTAGGGCTGGTCATCGTACACCACCCAGCGGTCATCCTGATAGGTGTCAAAAATCACGCCGCCTTCACCGCGGTTGAGTACCCAACCGGCAAAGCCTTCGGTGAGCACTGTGCCCACAATTTTATCGGCCATTTCACTGCTCACATCCTGCTGCAAAATATAGGCCGACACGCGATTGTCGTGGTCAAACAACATCACACTGCCCGTAGTGGCGTTCAGGTGGGCCACCGTCAAATTCAGCACCCGGCGCAACATTCTGTCGGGATAAAGGTCAGTATTCAGTTCATCGCTGATACGGTTGAGTAAGCTGAGACGTTCCTGCATCATAATTTTACCTGTGTGATGGGACTAAATTCCTACCCTTCAAATTATATCACACTTTTAACATTCTTCAATGTTGGCAAGTTGATCCAGCTTTTGCCAGTCGTCGGGCGTATTCATATTGAGGAATGAATGAAACTGCGGGTCGAACTGTGAGATTTCGGGCGCTTCCAGATACCGCACCGTAACATCATCAAAAAAGCCGATAATCCGCAGCCGGTTGGCGGCCAGTTTGGCCTCAATGGCGGGCAGGCAGGCTTTGGCGTACACGGCGTGCAACGTTTCCGGCTGGGTTGTGTGAATGCGCGGCGTCACCACGTCGGCGGTGGGCGCCAGCCGAATCAGATGCTTGAGCAGGGGCCGGTTGAGAAACGGCATATCGCAGGCAACCACCAGCACGTGCGCATATTTGGCAGCGCAGATGGCACTGTAAATACCGCCGAGCGCGGCCTTGTCAGGAATCACATCAGGCACGGTGGGCAGGCCAAAGCGCCGGTATTTCTCGCCGTTATTGGTGCTGATAAACAAATCATCGGTGAGGGAACGGACGCGGGCAATGACCCGTTCAATGACCGGCACGCCGCCCACCGTGAGAAATGCCTTGTCGCGCCCCATCCGTTTGCTGCGGCCGCCGGCCAGAATTGCCACGCTGACTGAAGGGTTATCTGTCACCACAAAACTCCAAAATAAAAAGCCCGGGCACCGGTGCGGCAACCTCGAGCTTTTCTGGTGGTTCAAATTTGCCGCGGTTTAAAAGCCGCGGTTTGCAGGAAAACTATCCGGGGATGCAGATTAGCTGGCGCTCAGGTATCGAACTGCTTCGCCAACGGTGGTAATTTTTTGGGCTTCCTCGTCGGAAATTTCGCCGCCGAATTCTTCTTCAAACGCCATAATCAATTCTACCAGGTCAAGCGAATCGGCTTCCAAATCATCCCGAAAGCTGGCTTCCATGGTAATATCAGCTTCATCGGCACCAAGCTGTTCGATGATGATTTCTTTTACTTTGTTGAATACTTCGTCATTACTCATTTGATTTTGGTCTCCTTGAGATTTTTTTGGTTGCAAACTTTGGCTCAGTTGGCATTTTTTGTGTAGACTCCGCGCATTTTACCAATTGCAGCAAAAACTGTCAATGTATAACTCAACAAAAGTAGGTTTTGTGCAGTCTCAAACGTTTCTGCGGGTTTGACTAGGGTTTGGGGCAAGGGTAAACTAGCCAGCACTATTTCTAAAACACCCCAAATTCAAAAAAGTTGCACACCCATGCACGAACAACGCAAATCCGAACATATTCGCATCAACCTTGAAAAAGATGTCAGCTTTAAGCAGCTCACCACCGGGCTGGAGAAGTATCATTTTCTGCACCAGGCCCTGCCGGAAATGGATTTGGCGCAGGTTGACACATCCATCACTTTTTTGGGTAAAACGCTGCGCGCACCCCTGCTCATCTCCTCGATGACGGGCGGCACCGAGCACGCCCAGCTCATTAACCGCACGCTGGCCCAGGCTGCCGAGGAATCCGGTATTGCCATGGGCGTGGGGTCGCAGCGGGCCGCGTTGGAAGACCCCGATCTGGCGACAACGTTCCGGGTGAGGCCGGTTGCGCCCAACATACTTTTGCTGGCAAATCTGGGCGCGGTTCAGCTCAATTACGGTTACTCGGTGGAACACTGCCGCCGCGCCGTTGACATGATTGAAGCCGATGGCCTGATTTTGCATTTTAACGCCCTGCAAGAGGCGGTTCAGCCGGAAGGCGACACCAATTTCAGCGGCTTGCTGAACAAGGTCGAGCAGGTGTGCCGCGCGCTGACTGTGCCGGTGATTGCCAAAGAGGTGGGCTGGGGCTTTTCTGCCGATACGGCCCGGCGGCTGGCCGAATCCGGCGTGGCGGCTATTGATGTGGCCGGCGCCGGTGGCACAAGCTGGAGCCAGGTAGAGATGTACCGCGCCCAAACCGACGTGCAGCGCAAAATTGCCGCCACCTTTGTGGATTGGGGCATCCCCACCAGCGAGGCGATTCTGGCTGCCAAACAGGGCGCGCCGCATTTGCCGGTGGTTGCCAGCGGCGGCCTGCGCAACGGGCTTGATGTTGCCAAGTGTCTGGCCCTGGGCGCCGAGTTGGGCGGCATGGCCGGGCCGTTTCTCAAGGCCGCGGCCAACTCGCTGGAGGCGGTGCTGGACCAGATTACCGTTACCCACGCCGAACTCAAAATTGCCATGTTCTGCATTGGCGCAAAATCTGTGGCAGAACTGCAACATACTGACCGGCTACTCCGGCTAAATCCCTAAAAATCATGAAGCGATTCAAGGAATTTTTTAACGCCCATGTGTGGCGGATTGCGGTCACGTTGGGGCTGCTGGTAACCGCGGCGGTAGTTTGGAGTCTCTGGTTTGGCACGTCTGCGCCGCCGGCAGAAGTGGAATTTGCCGTGGAAGCTGCATCTCCCACGCCCGGCCCAACACCCCGGCCCGTTGAAGACTCGACCCCTGCTGCCGGGCTGGTGCCCACCCGCACGGCCACCCCGGTACCGCCCACCCAAACTCCCACCCCCATCCCTGTATTTTATCAGGTGCAGCCGGGCGATGCGCCGCTAAAAATTGCGGCGGCATTTAACATTCCGGTGGATGACCTGCTTGATGCCAACAACATCACCGACCCTACCCGCCTGCAAATTGGACAGAAACTGATCATTCCGGTCACGGTAACACCCAGCCCCACCGCGCCGACCCCCACCCCGCAACCAACCGGCACGCCTTCGCCCACGCCGGAGCCGGTAGTCGTCACCGTCAAATCCGGCGATACGCTCTCCGGCATTGCGGCGGAACACAACGTCAGCGTTGATTTGCTGCGCGCCGCCAATTCGCTGCCGGTTACGCACACCCTGCGCGCCGGACAGGAGTTGATTATTCCCCCGGCGCAGGTAAAATTTGGCACGGCGGCGGTGGTACACACTGTTGCCGGCGGCGATACGCTAACCTATCTCTCTTTTTTGTACGGCTCAACCGTAGAGGATATTGTGGCGGCCAACCCGGGGTTAAACCCCAATTTACTGCGCGTGGGGCAACAGGTCGTTATCCCGGTGACCTCGCCGCCCGACAACCCGGAGGCCAACCCTGCCCTGCCGCAAATTACCAACCCCCAGGCCATGCCTGCCGGTCTGACATCGCTGGTAACGCAAACGGTAGCTGCCGTCAACGCCGAGCGCGAACAGCGCGGCCTGCCGCCGCTGGCGCTCGACCCGGAAATATCGCAGATGGCACTGGCGCACGCGCAAGATATGGTAGCGCGCGGCTACTTTGCACACCAAACGCCGGAAGGGGTTGATTTGCGCGCTCGCTTTGACCAGCACCAAATCACTGCCAACTGGGTGGGCGAAAACATCCAGCGGAACACAAAACCAATCACCGAAACCGCAACCGAAGCCGTGCGCTGGTTTATGAACAGCGCGCCGCACCGGGCCAACATTTTGCACGAACGCTTTGAGCAAATTGGGGTGGGCGTAGCCGAAGGGCCGCCCGGCTGGTACACCTTTGTGCTGGATTTTGCCCAGCGAGACGGTGAAAACGGCGAAAACGGGGAAAAGGAGCAGGAAACAGGGATCACGGAGTAAGAATTGGAAGTTTTTTCTACTTCCTGCTTCCTACTCCATACTCCCTTATATCACAAAATGCACAAACTTTTGACTGAAAAGCACCTGATAACCACCATCATTCTGTTGGCGCTGCTGTTGGCCGGCCTGCCGTTTGCTGCCCCCCGGCTCAACGCCCAAACCGGCGACGACCCCACGCTCAACCACGCCGGTATTCCGGCAGTGAATCCGCCGCCGGAACCGCCCGCCGAGCCGCCGTTCGGCCTGCCGTTTGCCTCGCCGCCCGGCCCGGATACCTGGCTGCTGGGGCAATCGTACGGCAACACGGTGGGCGCGTTTGTACAGCGTAACATTTTTTACCGCGCCGGACAGGGCCTCCACTTTGGGCTGGATTTCAGCGCGCCGTGCGGCACAGAAATCATTGCCATTGGCGATGGCGTTGTCAGCGAAATTGACAGCCGCCACGGCTCGTGGCCGCACAACCTGACCATTGACCACCCTAACGGCTACAGCTCGTTTTACGGGCATCTGCTGGAAGCTCCAACAATCAGCCTGGGCCGGCGGGTCAAACAGGGCGAGGTGGTGGCCCTCAGCGGCGATTCATTTGGCACCTGCCATTCTGCGCCGCACCTGCATCTGGAAATCCGCAACAATTTCCACAACCGGGCCTACAACCCGGTGCCGCTCATCAACGCCGACTGGGACAATCTGGCGCTGGTTGGGAGTTTTGGCCGTGGCTACGAACGCGACCTGACCGACCCGCGACGCTGGCAAACCCTGCAGGACCAGCCGGACGTCACTTTTGGCGGGCTGATGCTCAACAACTACGAATTTCCGTGGCCGCCGGACGTGGGAGGCCGCCAATGATTCGGCAAAATTTAGCGCGATTGGCGATTCTGCTTCTGCCGGTAGTGGCGTTGGCCGGCTGCGCTAATTCGGCGGCGGCGCCCGCCCCCAACCCGACCGGCGCCCCGCCCGCGCCGGTCGCGCAGGTATCGCCTGGCAAAACCCCGGTTGCGCCAACCCGCACGCCTGCGCCCACAGCTACCGAGCGCCCGTCTGCCACGCCAACACCCCGGCCAACCCGCACCCCAACGC
>RFJF01000766.1 GCA_003695455.1 Chloroflexota bacterium | reverse complement strand
TTGCCACCGTCCGATTTATTATTTGGGCCGGCGGTTCGTTAGCGGATTGGGGCGGCTGTCCGGCTCCGTTGGCCGGTTTTGCCGGTGCGGGCTGTGTTTGCCGGGCAATGGCATCTAACACGTCCTGGCTGCGAATGGGTTTTGACACGTAATCGTCCATTCCGGCTTCAAGAAAACGCTCCCGGTCACCTTTCATGGCGTGGGCCGTCATGGCAATAATGGGTAAATGTTTCCAGGCCGGGTTGGCCCGAATGGCGGCGGTGGCTTGCAGGCCGTCCATTTCCGGCATTTGAATATCCATAAAAATCAAATCAAAATTCTGATTGCGCAAACATTCGAGCGCCACCCGGCCGTTTTCGGCGTGGGTTACGGTATGCCCGGCGCGTTCCAGCACAATGCGTCCCAGCCGGCTGTTTACTTCGTTGTCTTCAACCAGCAAAATACGCAACGGCCCGGCCAAAAACTCCGGCGGGGGCGGCAGTACGGCCTGGACTTCCGGCGGGGAATCAACCGGCGGGTTCTCTATCTGCGCCTTGTTGAGTACATCCTGAATGGTGTTCAACAATTGCAATTGTTTGATTGGTTTGGTGAGATAACCGGACCAAGGGTAGTTTTTTAAGCTTGTCACCATTTTTAAATTATCAACCGAGGTGAGAATGATAACCGGCAATGTTTCCAGCCCGGGGGTGATACGCACCTTTTTAAGTACCGTCAACCCGTTTATTTTTGGCATCAGAAAATCAAGCAGAAGCAAATCGAACGGCCGGCCGGCTTGTTGGGCTTCGGTCAGTTTTTGTAACCCCTCCACACCGTCAACGGCCTCATGCGGCTCGCAGCCAAAAATTTTAAGTGTCTGGTACAGGATAAAACGGTTAATGGCGTTGTCATCAACAACCAGCACCCTGAGATTTTGCAGGTTGACCGTTTCCGGCAGGAGCCGGTCATCCTGACTGGGTTGCAGCTTGAGGTTGAGGGTGAAAAAGAAGGTTGTGCCGTGCCCAACCTGGCTTTCCACCCAAATCCGCCCGCCCATCAACGCAACAAGCTGTTTTGTAATTGCCAACCCCAAACCGGTGCCGCCGTATTTGCGGGTGGTGCTGCCGTCTGCCTGAGAAAAACTTTCAAAGATAAGCGCCTGTTTGTCTGCGGGAATCCCAATGCCGGTATCGGCCACCGAGCACAGTACAGCCAACTGCTCCGGTGAATCATTTTCAGAATCTGTGGTGTTGATAGAAATGACAACTTCTCCATGCTCGGTAAATTTTATGGCGTTGCCCACCAGATTGACCAGTATCTGCCGCAACCGCAACGGGTCGCCGCATACACCGGTGGGCAAATCGGGCTGAATATTCAAAATAAGTTCAATATTTTTTTCTGCGGCGCGTTTGGCCATGATGTCGGCCACCTGTTCAAACACTTGCCGCAGGTTAAAATCTGTGTGCTCAAGTTCCAGCCGGCCGGCTTCGATTTTTGAGAAATCCAGAATATCGTTGAGCAGGTTGAGCAGCGCCTCGGCCGAACCCTGTACCGTAGTCAGGTAATCCCGCTGTTCCAGCGTTAGGTCTGTGGCCAACGCCAGTTCTGTCATGCCAATGATGCCGTTCATTGGGGTGCGGATTTCGTGGCTCATGTTAGCCAGAAATTCACTTTTGGACCGGTTGGCTGCTTCTGCATCTTCTTTGGCCTGCCGAATAGCTTGCTCAACGGCTTTGTTTTGCGTAATGTCACGGCTAATGCCTACCAGTCCGGCAATCTGACCGTGTTTGTCCGTGAGCGGAACTTTGGTGGTGGATAGCCAGCGTATTTCTCCGCTTGCAGGTTCAATATATGTTTCTTCATGTTGCAGCAACGGTTGGCCGGTTTGCAGAATTTGTTGTTCATCGTTCAGGTATTTGCCGGAGAACTGGTCAGGGAAAATATCCGCATCGGTTTTGCCCAGAACCTCCTCCTGCGTTTCTGCGCCCAAAATCCGCAGGTGGGCGGCATTGTTGACAATAAATCGGCTTTGCAGGTCTTTGACAAAAATGAAATCGGGAATATTGTCAATTAATGTGCGCAACAAGGTGTGTTCTTCCTGCAATTTATGTTCGGCCTGAACGCGCTGGGTAACATCCTGCCCAATGGCCAGCACCCCCACAGAATTACCGGCTTCGTCGCGCAGCGCTTTGTTGGCCCAGGCTACCCACACTTTTTGTTTGTCTTTGCGGAGATTTTGAATTTCAAAGTTTACCGCCTGATGTGGGTGCTGCAAGATGTTCTGAATAATTTTTTCCGCGCCGCCTTCCGGTAGATCGCTGTTTGATACAATGGTGCCAACAATGTTTTTCCCCAGAATTTCATCGGCGGTGTAACCAAAAAACGAACAGGCAAACCGGTTGAGAAACACAATGTTTCCCTGGGCATCCAGTTGCAAAATGATGCTGTTGGCGTTCTCCACCAAATCCTGATACCTTGAATCGCTGGCGCGCCGTTCCAGTTCTGTTTGCTGCCGGTTTACCACCGCAGATGCCAGCACCCACGATCCTACAGCCAGCAGGAGTGCCGCCAACCCAAATACCAGCAGCATGGTGTTTGTGAGCGGCCGGTTGTACGCAGCCAGAGTTTCCGGCGGAATACGGGTTACTATTTTCCAACTGTAGCTGCTGTCCAGTAATTGCGGCACAATGACGTTGCCGCTTTGCACGAACGCCAGGGGCTGAACCGTGGCAAAGGTGAACATGCCATCCGGCAGGGTAAAGATTCCTGCATCTGTGGTTGATATTTGTTGCCAGGCCTCGGGGTAGCGGTTGCCAAACGTTCTGTCTTGCCGCTCTTCAAACATAAAGCCCCACTCGTCGGCGGGGTTGGGACTGCGCAGCCAATATCCCTCATCGTTCAGCAGCATTGCTTCGGCGGGGTTGTCGGCAGTTATGGTGTTGAGCCGGCTAAACATTTGGCTGCCCAAATAACTGAGCAAAACAATGCCCCGTTTTTGCCCCGTTGAGTCAAACACCGGCGTACCAAAGCGGATGAGCGGTGTAAAGGGGCGTTTCACCTGGCCGTCTTCCTCTTTCAAATCCAGCGGAGTCACAAACAATTCATCGTGGTCAAGCTGAATTGTCTCTTTAAAATAATAATCGTTGCCTTCAAATTCAAGTTTGTCATCTGCTGCAGACAGCGGTTGGCCGTCGTTGTAATCAATGCGCATCAATTCCATGCCGCTTTCATCCAGCAGGCTAATCTGGTCATAAATTTTTCTGCGTAGTGAAAGCAGGCTGTACTCATTGATGAGTTCCTGCTTGTGAAGTTCAGCCTGGTACCCATCCAGAAAACTGATCAATGAGGGTTGCTCCGATAAAACCAGCAAATCGGCAATGATGGCCTGAAAATTGTCGGCAATCAGGTTTTTCTGCACTGCCACGTTGCTCAGTTGTTGCTGTTCAATTTTTGTCTGGTCGCTGCGCGCTTGTGTGGCGTACATGTAATAAGTTGCGGCGCCGGTAAGCAGCAGTGCGGGCACAAAAAAGAGCAAAAAACGCCGGAAAATTGCGCCGCGGGGCGCACGGGGTGTTAAATTGGAATTGGCTGAAAATTGCATCACAAAATTGCCTCTGCGAGAAATTTTGGGTCAGGTCAGATCAAACGGCAACCGCAGAAAACACGCCAACTGCACACTGCCGCTAAGTGTAGTATAGCGCCAGTAACCAAACTATTCAGTAAAAATTGCGTGAAGCCGGCGTAATAATGGGGTAAACGATTGGTAAGCAGGCGTGCGGAAATAGGAAATTAGGCCCAACCGGTACTACAGATGAATTGAAATGGGTCAAACCTGCCGATACAATGTGTGTACGTAAAATTAAATTGACAGGATAACATGATGCAGCAAAAAGAACGCGTGCTCATTGTTGATGACGATTCAACCACATTAAAACTGGCTGCTCACATTTTTGAAAAGGCCGGTTACGATGTTTACACTGCAATGGATGGTTACGAGGCCCTGAACAAGGTGGCAACCCTTCGGCCCGACCTGGCAATTATTGATGTGATGATGCCCGGCATGAGCGGCCTTGAAGTGTGCCAAAGGTTGCGGGCCAACCCCGACACTGCCTGGATGCCCATCATTATTTTGAGCGCCAAATCCGGCGTTGATGACAAACTCGACGGGTTTCAGGCCGGCGCCGACGATTATGTGGGCAAGCCGGTGTCTCACAAAGAGTTACTGGCTCGCGCCGGCGCACTGTTGGCGCGGGTCAAACGGATGCACCAGCCCAAATCTCGGGTGATTGCCGGGGTGGGGGTAAAAGGCGGTGTGGGGGTGACCACTCTGCTGGTTAATATGGCTGTGCAGTTGGCAAGCCAGGGGATTTCTACCATTTTGGCCGAACTGCGCTCCACCCGGGGTACAGTGTGCCACAATCTCAATCTGACGCCGTCCGAAGGTTTGGGCGGCATTTTGAGGACCAATCCGGCCGAATTGCAACCTCGTGAAGTCATTCGCCGGTTGGTACATCACTCATCCGGGTTACGGGTGCTTGCCGGGCCAACGCAAGTTGCCGATTATGCGCTTACCGAGGCTCACATTCAGATGATTTTGAATACGCTGCAATCGCAGGCGGAATACCTGCTGCTGGATTTGCCTCAGATTGCCGGCGGCGGCGTGCAACTGGCGCTGGAAAACGCCGACCAGATTTTGCTGGTACTTGAGCCAGAAGCGGTTTCGGTAGCCTGCGCCCGCGCCGATTTGGAAATTCTCAAATCGTGGGGGCTGGCCGACCGAACCGAACTGTTGGTGGTTTCGCGGGCCCGTTCAAGCAACCTGATGTCTGTTAAAGACGTTGAGGCAGAACTTGGTGTTCAGGCGCTCAGTGTGATTCCTCCCTCGCCGGAAGTGTTCTACCTGGCTGCCAGCGTGGGAAAACCCGCCGTGTTGTCAAAACCGGATTCGCTGGCTGTGGGGGCGATAATCAAGCTAACTACCGCGTTGCTTGACCGCTTTTCGGCGTCTGGCGCGTGGCGCGGATAACCGGCAGTATCCCGGTAAATTGCCCGATTACCCAAACTGTGTTACTGTGGTGCAATCTTGAATTGTGGTGAATTGTGATGAAAAAATCAGTTGTGCTGTTGCTGGTGGCAATTGTTATGCTGGCGGGCTGCCAGCTTGGCCCTGTTGTGCCGGAGCGCCCCCCCGAGGCCAGAATCGCATTTATGACCGACCGGGACGGAAATTTTGAAATTTATGTTATGGAACGCGACGGCAGTAACCCGGTAAACCTGACCAACTCTGAAACAAACGAAGGATTACCTGCATGGTCCTCGCGGCTTAGTTCTCTGGCCTATATTTCCCAACAGCAATCCGGCAACCTGGGGTTGCAGCGCATGGATGCCGGTGGTAACAATGTTATTACACTCAGTGAAAACGACTCGCTGGCGCCCAGCCCGCCGGCCTGGTCCCCCACCGGGCAATGGCTGGCTTTTGGGCAGGGCGACCAGCAAACCGCCGATGTTTATCTGACCGACGCCGCCGGTGAACAACTTGTCAACCTCACCGACAGCCCGGCTTTTGACCTGTTTGCCACCTGGACGCCGGACGGCAGCCACGTCCTCTTTTTGTCTGACCGCGACGGTAACATTGCCATCTACAGTATGCCGGTAACCGGCGGAGAAGCCACCGCCCTGACAGACACCTCGTTTGGCAGCGGCCGGCCCGTCTTTTCGCCCGACGGGCAGCACATTGCCTTTATGAGCAACATGGATGGCGACATTGAACTCTATTCAATGGACCCCGATGGCGGCAACATTGTTCGCCTTACCGAAAGCCCCGGTTTTGACGGCTTTCCCCTCTGGTCACCTGACGGCCGGAAAATCATGTTTCTCTCTGGCCGGGACGGTAACGCCGAAATTTACGTGATGAACGCCGACGGCAGCGACCCGGTGAATCTAACCAACACGCCTGATGCCCAGGAATCTGTAGAAGGCGATTTTAGCTGGTCGCCGGATGGGCAGCAGATACTGTTCCACTCCAACGCCGACGGCGATGTGGAAGTGTACGTGATGAACGCCGACGGCAGCAACGTCATCAACCTGACAGATAACAGCGCCACAGATTTTGGCGCGGTGTGGATTGAATAGCAATTGCTCTGCAAAAAAAGACCCCGGCGGGAAATCCTTCCGGGGTCTTTTTTATTTCCAGACAGGCGTCACGCGCCCGCTGACCGGCGGCCGGAAATAACCGCGCCGTCTTCAATTTTTGCCGGATTTTTTCCGCTGTTCACAATTTCAACCGACCCCTTCAGCGTGACATTTTTGCCAAAGGTCACGTCGCCTTGCACGGTCAATCGCTCGCAGTCCACCAGCGACGGCGCGCCGTGCGGAAACCGCGCCTCAAAATCATCAATCAACTGGTAAAATTGGGGGTCCAGATTAACCACCGTCAATTCAGATAACTCGCGCGCCGGGTTGGGTACCACCTGAAAATCACCGGTCAATATAAAATTATCCGAGCGCACATTCAGCAGGTCGCTGGTTTTTTTGATGGGCGCAAAGCGACTGCGCGGCACGCGCACGGCCTGCGCGCCCTCAAACACGGCAATGGCCGAACCCATAGCCGTTTCCAACTGAATGACCCCCGGCGAGGTTTTGTCTCGCGGGTCAACCGTTTTGCGGTTGCGAATCATCGCCAGCCCCAGCACGTTTTGTTTGGCAGCTAGCACGCGCTGCAACGTGGGCAGCCGAATCCACAAATTGTTGGTGTTAAAGTATTTGTGGCGGCTGATATTTTGAAACGCGCCGGCATCTTCCGCCGGGCATTGCGCCGATTCGCGCAAAATGAGCTGCCCGTCGGGCCGCCGGGCCAGATGCCCGCCTTTTTTGTCGGCTTCGGTGCGGTCGGCCACTTCCATCAGGAACGGCAGGTTGTTTTGGGCAAAATAGCCCAGAATGGCCGGGTCAATTACCGCCCCCAAATTGTCCACATTCGATACAAACACGTAGCGATACCCGGCCTCAAGCAGGGTGTGCAGCATGCCGCTGGTAACCAGCGCCGTGTAAATATCGCCGTGGCCGGGCGGGCACCACTCCAGTTCGGGGTCGGCGGGCCAGACCGCCGGGCTGAAATCGGCCTCAAAAATTTTGGGGACTTTGTGCTGCAAAAAATCCAGCGGGATGTCGCCGCGCAGATGCGGATATTTTGCCAGCGCCGCCAGCGAGTCATCGCGGGTGTTGTAACTGTCCATCAGCACCAGCGGAATGTTGCTGTGTTCTACCTGCCGGGCAATGATGTCCAGAAAATTGAGGCCGTTTTTCACCGGCAGCAGCGATTTGGCCCGCGCCAGCCCCATGCTGGTTCCCAGCCCGCCGTTCAGTTTGAGCAGGATGGTTTGCCCCAGCGCCTGCCGGCCCGCCTCGGCCAGTTCTGCCGGAAAGGTTTCGGCATCCGGCAGGGACTCCACCGGCTCAATTTCCGCTTCGGAAATCATCCCGGTAGCGCCGGCCACAAGCTGAGTGTAGTAATATTCAAAATTGGCAATCACCACATCCGGCAGGCCTTCGGCCTGCATTTTTTTTGCAAACGGGTTAAAATTTCCAGCCAATGGCTCCTCCAATTATCAATTACGAATGATGAATGACGAATTACCAATTGCCAATGAGCAATGAACAATTATCAATTACGAATGACGAACGACAAATAACCAAACTCACTAAACTCTCAACTCAACACTCACCCGTCTCCACAAACTCCACAAACTCACCCAACTCAATAAACTCCCTGCTCATCCGTCTCGTTTGCGCTGTTGAATCCAGGCCTGCACCGCCGCCGGCGACATAATTGCCGGGTTGCCCAAATCGGCGTCGGTGGCGTGTTCCAGTTCCGGCGGCAGGTGGTGAATGAGCAATTCCAGATCGGCGGCGCTGTGGATTTCTTCGTCGAGCACGCGGGCCATGTCCGCATTGTGTGGCACGTTGTGGCGGCGCACGGCCTTTACCAGCCCCAGCAGCAGCGTTTCCCAAGTGGTCATCGGCCCCTGCACAATCGAGGCCGATTCCGCGAATGAATCAATAAATGCGAACGGCACACGGGCAAACGGCTCATTCATGGCAATCACGGCCAGAATCCAGTCGGTGTCAAAGGAAAAATCGTACACGGTGGGGTGTTCGATGATGCGGGCCAGCACGTCGCGCTGGTACAATTTGAACGCGGCCTGCGTATCCAGAATTCCGCGCGAGAAAATCGCCTGCCCCACCATCCGCTGCATGTGGCGCAGCACTTTTATGCCGACGCCCCAGCGGCTCTCTTGCTTGACCAGCACCGCGTCCGGGTGCTTGCGATTGCCCAGCACCACCCGCCGGCCCTCATCCACAAACGGTTGCAGCAACAGCCCAATCTGCCCCAAATGCACCGAGTTGTCGGCGTCGGTGTAAATGACGGCGTCCACCCCATCTTCGATGGCCTGCATGGCACCCAAAATGATAGCCCCACCCTTGCGCGAATCGTTGACAGACTTCAGCCCGGCCAGCGGCCCGTGGTCGGTGGGGATGGCGTTTGCCAGGTAGAGTACTTTCACCCGCCGGCCGAGCGGGTGAGTGGCGGCAATCTGCTCCGCGATGCGCCCGCTCTGGTGCGGGCAGCCGTCATCCACGGCGTACAGCGTCCAGTTCACCGCCGAATTGCGCGTGGCCCACTCAAGCTGCTGCAATTTGACCCGCAGGGAATCTTCGCCGTTGGGGTTGGAATCGCTTTTGGGATGCAGGCGGTTCTGCTCGCCCCACATGGCAAACAGTACGCCAATCTTGAGCGGGCGGCGGGAAGCCAGCAAAAAGCGTTTGGATTCCACCAGTTTGGCCGCAATTTTGAACTCCAGCGGCGCGTCGGGCTGCCGGGCCGCATTTTTCAGCGTCTCCAACCCCAGATTGGGCACGTCCAGCAGCGCCTCGGCCAGCGTTGTCAAACTTTGCTGGTCGGCGGCTTCGGTCAGGTCGAATTTTGATTTGGCTTGCAACAGCAGCGAATCGAGCACGGACATACCCCCCTAACAATTACCAATGAACAAAATTCCAACCCCACCCACTCTACAAACTCCACAAACTCACTCAACTCACTGAATGTGGATGGCGATGCCCAGCGCGGCTTCGGCGGCTTCCTGCAGCGCTTCAGCGGGTGAGGGGTGGGGGTGCAGCGTTTCGGCCAGGTCGGTCAGCGTGGCTCCCATTTCCAGCGCCAGCGCCGCCTCCCCAATCAGCGACTCGGCCTGCGGGCCAACAATGGTCGCGCCCAGCAAAATTTCTGTGCCGGCTTCGGCTACCACCTGCGCAAAGCCGTCGCCCGCATCAAGCGTGAGCGCCCGTCCGTTGGCCGCCAGCGGAAAGCGGCCGCGCTGCACCCGGTAACCGGCCGCCTCGGCCTGCGCCGCAGTCAGCCCCACGGCGGCTACCTGCGGCTCCGTCCACACCACGCGCGGCACGGCCTGCGGCTCAAAAGCGGCGGGCAAACCGGCCAGTGTCTCGGCGGCAACCTTGCCCTGTTTGAGCGCCACGTGCGCCAGCGGCGAGCCGCCCGTCACATCGCCCACGGCAAAAATGGCCGGGTTGGTGGTCTGCATCTGCGCGTTCACCGGAATCGCGCCGCGCGCATCCGGCTGCACGCCCGCCCGCGCCAACTGTAACCTGCCGCTGCGGGGGAGAGCCGCGCCGCAGGCCGCCACCAAATCCGCGTCTCCGGCGGCGGCAGATAAATCTGCCACGTTTTTCTGCACCGCCACCCCCTGTTTTTTCAGGGCGACCAGCAACCGCCGGCCGGCGGCGGGGTCAAATTCCGGCAAAAAATCTTCCCCGGCGGGAATGAGCAGCCGCACGCCGCAGCCGAGGTTGGCAAACAGCGCGGCCAGTTCGGCGGCGATGTAACCGCTGCCGGCTACGGCCACCGAGGCGGGAAGTTCAGTGATTTGCAGGGCTTGCGCCGGGGTGAGTACGCGCACGCCGTCAAACGGCAGGCCGGGCAGCTCGGCGGGGTCCGCGCCGGTGGCGATGATGGCCTGCTCAAAAATGTAATGTTCGGCGCTGTGGTCAGTTTCAACGTGCAGTTCTGTGGTCGACACAAATTTACCCCGGCCGGCCACCCATTCCACGCCGTTGTCTTTGAGCAGGCGGCGCACGCCGCCGGAGAGCCGCGTTACAATGCCATCTTTCCAGCGCTGCATTTGCGGCCAATCCAGTTGCGGCGCGGCAGAAATGCCCATGTGCGCCGATTCGGCGGCCTGACGGAAGCGGTGCGACGCCGCCAGCAGTGATTTGGCGGGGATGCAGCCCTGCCGCAGGCAGACGCCGCCGGGCGGGTTGGGGTCAATAATCACCACATCTTTGCCCAGTTGGGCAGCCCGAATGGCCGCTGCGTAACCGCCCGGCCCGGCGCCCAGCACGGCCACATCCACCCGCACCGGAATATCGCCCACAACCATTCAGGCCATCTCCAGCAGCAGGCGGCCGGGGTCGGCCAGCAAATGTTTGAGGCGGGCCATAAATTGGGCGGCGGCGGCCCCGTCAAGCAGGCGGTGATCCACGCTGAGGGCCAGCGGCAGCACGGGATGCACCACCACCTGCCCCTGTACGGCCACAGGCTTGTCAGTAATTTGGCCCACGCCCAAAATGGCAACCTCCGGCGGGTTGATGATGGGCGTACCCTGCGC
>RFJF01000765.1 GCA_003695455.1 Chloroflexota bacterium | reverse complement strand
GCCCCCCCACCGCGCCCCCAACCTCAGCCCGCGCCGCTGCTGACCCGCGCGCCGGATTTCTGGCTGATTCTGGCCCTGTTCGTGGCCTTCCGGCTGCTGACCCTGTTTTTGCTGCGGCCCGGCGGCTACATCCGCGATTGGTCAGATTTTGATACCTACTTTGGCATTGCCGCCCTGTCTGATTACGGGCTGTATCCGTTTGTCCACTTCTGGCTGGAGTGGCCGCCGCTGGTGCCGTGGCTGGCCGTGGGCGCCTACCGATTGACGCTCAACATAGCTCCCTGGGCCGACGACGCCCGGCTGTGGTTTATTTTGCTGATGGGCGGCGTCTTTTTGCTGTTTGAGGTGGGCAACTTTGTGCTGCTGTCGCGGCTGGCCCGCCGCCTTTTTTCCGAACCGCGCACGGTTACCCGGGTGCTGTGGCTGTACGCCGGACTGTTTCCGCCGGTCTACGCCATGCTCGGTTTTTTCGACGGTGTGGCCCTCTTTTTCATTTTGCTGGCGCTGGATTTGCTGCTGCAAGAGCGGCGGTCACTGTCGGCGGCGGCGGTGGGCGTGGGGGTGATGGTTAAAGTCATCCCCGGCCTGATGCTGCCGGTGGCCGCGCGCCGCCTGTGGTACCTGCACCGCAAAAACAACCGCGATGCCGGCATCGAGGTGGGGCTGTACGTGGTCATCGCCGGATTGGCCGTATTTGTGCTGCTACTTCCGTTTTTGCTGCTGGGGCCGGAATGGGTGCTGGCCTTTTTCCGCGCCGTTTCCGGGCGGGCCAGTTGGGAAACCGTCTGGGCCGTGATCGAGGGCTACTACGGTTTTGGCGTGGTGCTGGGCGACCGGCTGAACCCTGCCGAAACCAGCTTTGCCGTGCATCCCGGCGGTCTGCCGTGGGGGCTGGTTACGCTGGCATTTGCCTTGCTGTACGCCGTACTTTTCACCCGCAACGCCGATTACAGTCGCCCCAAAAACGTGGCCGCCTTTGCCGGGCTGACCACCGTGCTGCTGCTGCTGTACAACAAAGGTTACAGCCCCCAATTTCTGGTCTACCTGCTGCCGTTTGTAATTTTGCTGATGCCCAACGGACGCGGGCTGACCTACGCCCTGATTCTGACCGGCCTCAACGTGCTGGAGCAGCCCGTCTACTTTGTCATTCTGCCCGACGCCCACTGGCTGCTGACCTTTGTGGTCATCTCACGGGCGGTTATTCTGCTGCTGTTGGGGGTTGAATTTGGGCTGATGCTCTGGCCCCTGCCGGAGCGGCAGAGCATTGCCGGGCAGCTTCACCGGCTGGCCCCGGCTGTGCTGGGCGGCGCGGCGGCGCTGGCGCTGCTACTGCTCATCCCGGTGACGGTGTGGGCCTACAACACCCGCCAACTGGAAAGTTCGCCGCTGGGCGCGTTTGCCCAATTTATGAACCTGCAAGCCAGCAGCGCGGAGACTCCGCCGCGCCTGCTGCTCAGCGACCAAAGCACCTACCGTCAGGTTTACCCGCAACTGCGCGGCGCGTTTGACTTGCAACTCACCGACGGCCCGCAAAAGGGATTCACCGGCGCGCCCGCCACCGCCGACCTGCTCAAAAATCAATCCGAGGTCTGGATTCTGCCCACCGGCCCGCAGGGACAGGCGCTGCTCAACACTGTGGCCTCTCGCGGCACGGCGTTGGGCGTGTACAATTTTGAAGGGCTGGGCGAGGTTTCGCACTACTCGTTTGCAGCCAACCCCCTGCCCGATATTCCACTGGCGCGATTCATCGGCGGCATCGAACTGCTGGATTACAGCGTTACCGTGCAGCCGGACGCCGTCAACCTGACCCTCTTCTGGCGCACCCAAACCCCGCAAAACCAAAATCTGACCGTGTTCACCCAACTGCTCAACAGCGAGGGCAATCAGGTGGCGGGGCAAGACAGCGTTCCGCGCCACGGAACCGCGCCCGTTACCGGCTGGACCACCGGCACCGTGCAAATTGACCCGCACACCATCCAGCTTCCGGCCAACCTGCCCCCCGGCGATTACACGCTGATTGTGGGCCTGTACAACGACTCCACCGAGCGCGTGCGCGGCATTGACCCGGACGGTTTTGGCTTTGCCAACCGCGCCGTCCCGCTGGAGGTGTTGCGTTTTTGAGGAACAACCGGAGCACAGAGATCCCCCCGGCTACCGTATTTTCAACGGGGTACACCCGTAATACCGGGCCTTGTGCCCGGCAGCATGTGCCCACAAGGGGCACGTACTACGTAAACTGCATAATTCCTGATTTTACCGGTCGGGAGACCCTTCGCTGCGCTCAGGGTGACACGCCTGAACCTCACCCCCTAATTCCCAACTCCCGGCTCCTGAATCCTGGTTTCAGAGGAACACCCAAAAATGACTCGCAGACCGCCAAAAAACAAACCCACTAATACCTTCACCGACCTGTTGCGGCAGGGAACCCGCGCCCTGCAACAGGGCAAAATTGAACAATCCCGCAAATTGCTGGAAAAGGCACACCGGCTGGACAGCGACCACCCGGACGTGATTCTCAATTTGGCCGGGGCGTACATCCTCTCCAAAAAATTCAAAGAGGCCGCCGCCCTGCTGGAACCCCTCAGTGAGCGCGACCCCAACAACCCGATGATTTGGACCAACCTCGGCGCGGCGTACCTGGGCAATCCCATTTTAGCCAAAGACGAGCACCACCAAAAAGCCATCGCCGCGTTTAAAACGGCCTACTGGCTGGACCCCCAAACTCCGCATGTGGCCTACAATCTGGGGCTGATTTACCGCGACCGCAAAGAAAATGACGCCGCCGTAGACTGGTTCAAACGCGCCCTGCAAGCCAACCCCAACGACAAAGACGCCAAACACTACATCGAACAGTTGGGAACAGAAAACACGGATTAGATAACAAGCTGCAAACTCGCAGATTCGCTGACTCGCAGATTCGCTGACTCGCTCATTCGCACGGAGAAATTATGAGACAATTTACCACTGCCGCCGTACAGGACGGCATCGGCACGGTGCGGCTGAACCGGCCGCAAAGTTACAACGCGCTCAACCTGCCCACCGCCAAAGAACTGGCCGGGACGCTGATGGATTTTGCCTCGGACCGGGCGGTGCGAGCCATCATCATCACCGGCACGGGCAAAGCCTTTTCCGCCGGCGGCGATTTGAAGCAGGTGCTGGCTCACCCGGTCAGCCCCGCCGCCGCCTTTCACGAGATTGCGGCCCACGTAGATGTCTGCATCATCGAAATCCGGCGGGTGAAAAAGCCGGTTATCGCCGCCATTAACGGCGTGGCCGCCGGCGGCGGGTTTTCGCTGGCGCTGGCTTGTGATTTCCGGGTGATGGGTCAATCGGCGTGGCTGAAACAGAGTTTCACCAGTAACGGCCTCAGCGTAGACGGCGGAGCCACTTTTGCCCTGCCCCGGCTGGTAGGGCTGGCCCGCGCGCTGGAAATCGCCGCGTTTGACGAACCCATCACCGCAGAGCAGGCGCTCAACTGGGGGCTGGTCACCCAGGTGGTTCCCGATGACCGCGTGCTGGCCGAAGCCGAACAAATGGCCCGCACGCTGGCCCAAAAATCGCTGCACTCATTTGGACTGGCCAAAGAACTGCTGACCAACTCATTTGATACGCCCTTTGAGACGCAACTGGAAAATGAACGGCAGGGGCTGGTGGCCTGCGCCAACCATCCCGACGGGCTGGAAGGTATGCGGGCTTTTGTGGAAAAACGGAAACCCCGGTTCAACACCTGACTTCGGTTTGAAAAATCGTGCGGCGCGGGTATATTTTCAGGTGATGGTGTGGTTCATTAGCCCGCAACTTTACAAATTTGTTGGTTCTGGCGGATTCCTGCGTAAAACGTAAAGCGTAAAGATTTCAGCCTGAATCATACATTACGTTTTACGT
>RFJF01000764.1 GCA_003695455.1 Chloroflexota bacterium | reverse complement strand
GGCGCAAAGAGCAGTTTGTTGTGCGGTCCCAGTGGTTCGCAGGTGGGGGGAATTTCGTCGAGCAGAATGCGCGGAATCAGCCCGCGTCCGCCCAACCGCTGCCAGCTTTCCGGTACCGGCTCGGTGGTGACGGTGTGCGTGTTCACGTTGACTCGCCAGATTGCATCAGTCATTGGTATTTTCTCCTTGTGTGTAAAAATGTGTTTGGGTTGTACCAACCCGGTCACTATTTTACCACGCTGCCACGTTTTGCGAACTATTAGCCGCAAGCTCGTAAATGTTTTGACAGGCTGCGCCAGATGTCACGCTGTGCCGATGGAGAGTGATTATTTCCATCAAGAATTGTCCGGTTAAATTTTTTGGGTGAGCAAGTCGGGTTTATTCGTAGTCGGTTTTATCCCAGAAACTCTGGAATTTACCCAGCCCCACGTGAGTGTAGGGATGGTCAAAGGCGTCTTTGTACACGGCAAAACCGGCCGTCACAATATCGCCGCCGGCCACAGCCGCGTCGGCAATTTGGCGGGCGTTGCGTACCGCCGAGACGATAATTTCCGTATCGTAGCCAAAGTTGTCGCGGATGGCGGCTACTTCGGCAACAAAGCTTTGGGTTTCTTCGGCGTTGCTCTCTTTCCAGCCGATGAACGGCGACACAAAGTAGGCGCCCATTCGCATGGCTTGCAGCGCCTGCGTGGCCGAAAAGACCAGTGTCAGATTGACGCGGATGTCTTTTTCTTTCAGTACGGCGATGCCTTTGAATCCGGCTTCGGTGGCGGGCAGTTTGATGACAAAATTGGGGCTGATGGCGGCCAGTTTTTCCGCCTCGCGCACCATATCCTGCCAGTTGTCAAAGTGGGGATTCACTTCCACCGAAACCGGTTTGTCGGTGCCGGCGAAAATCTCGGCGATTTCGTGGATGGCCTGCATAAACGGCTTGCCGGATACCTGCACGTGGCGGGGGTTGGTGGTTACGCCATCAATGTCCCACATATCCAGCGCGTATTTGATTTCATCGACGATAGCACTATCTAAAAAGAATTTCATAGTTAGTCTCCTTAAAACCAGGATTTAGGGATCGGGAATTGGGAATTAGGGGTGAGTTTCAGACGTGTCACCCTGAGCGCAGCAAAGGGGCTCCCGACCGGTAAAATGTTAAATTTTGTTCCCGTTGCTGTGCCGCAGGAACTGCTATTCACCTCTGAAAATAAACGATTTGGCGATTTGGCAAATATACGTCTTTGCTGATTGCACCTTGCACAACTGTTACCGCCCGCCAAAGCCGCTCATAGTGATGCCCTGCACAAAATATCGTTGGGCGAAAATGAAGAGCACAATCATAGGCAGAGTCATAAATGTGCCGGCGGCAAAGACCAGTTCCCAACTGGCTTTGTATGATTCGTTGGCGTTCAGGCCGGCAATGCCCAAGGCCAGCGTCCAGTTATCAATACTGCTGATGTAAATGAGCGGATTCATAAAATCGGTGTAGTGTTGCAGCGTGGCAAACACGGCCACCGTAGCCAGCACCGGTTTGGACAGCGGCAGCATAATTTGCACCAGGGTGCGAAAGCGGCTGGCGCCGTCAATAAAAGCGGCTTCTTCCAATTCTAGGGGGATGCCTTTGAAAAATTGACGCATCAGAAAAATGTACAGCGGCGTCCACGGCGTTGCGCCAAACCAGTAGGGAACCGTCAGCGGGAGCAGGGTGTCAATCCAGCCCAGTTCCCGAAAAATGATAAAACGCGGGACCAACGTAATCACTTCGGGCAGCATCAGGGTGGCAATGAGCAGGCCAAAAAAGATGTCGCGGCCCGGCCAGCGCAGCCGGGCAAAGCTGTACCCCACCAGCACCGAACTAAACAGAGTTCCCAAAACAGCAAAAACTACTACCAGCAGGGTATTCCATGCAAATGTGCCAAACGGCAAAATCTCAAAAACCCGGACGTAGTTGTTCCACTGCGGGCTTTCGGGAATCCAGACAATGGGGTGAGCAAACACCTCGGTAGAGGCCTTGAGCGAGGAGGAGACCATCCACAACGCGGGGACCAGAAAGGTAATCAGGAATAGGGTCAACAAGATTTGCAGAATAACCAGCCACACTCTTTCTATTATTTTGCGGCGAGATTTGCGCCGGGCGGCGATTTCGGCAATTTGAATATTTGAAACGGTATTCGCTGTAGCCATCGGTTTTTCCCCCTAATCCTCGTAGTAGACCCATTTTTTGGACAGAAAGAACTGCACGCCGGTAAATAACATCACAATGATGAAAAATTCCCAGGCCAGGGCCGCAGCAAATCCCATGTTGAAAAATTTAAAGCCCTCGTTGTAAATATTGAGCACCGCAAACAAGGTGGAGTTTTCTGGGCCGCCGTCGGTCATGATTTTGGCGGGAATAAACGTTTGGAAAGAGTTGATGATACCCATAATGGCGTTAAAGAAAATCAGCGGCGACATCAGCGGGATGATAACGCTCCACAACCGTCTGAAGTAACCGGCCCCGTCAAGACTGGCTGCCTCAAGCAAAGTAGGGGGAATGTTGGTTAACCCGGCAATAAAAATAACCATCATCCGGCCAATCATCCACAGCGACATAAAAATGAAGGCGGGTTTGGCCAGCGCCGGGTCAAACAGCCACGGCTGCGGCGGAATGCCAATCCAGCCCAGCATATCATTGAGAATGCCAAATTCCGGGTGCAGCACGCGCTGCCAGACCACAGACCAGGCCACCAACGGAATAATCAACGGCAGGTAAAAGCCGGAGCGATACAAATCGCGGAACTTTATTTTTTGGGTGAGGGCCAGCGCCAGCAGAAAGGCCAGAATAATTTGCAGCGGCACGGCAAACACGGTGTAGTAGCCGCTGTTGTACAAACTCAGGTTCACCCGCTCTGAGGTGAGCATTTTGGCGTAGTTGGCAAAGCCAATAAACTGCGGGTCGCCCAGCAAATTCCAGCGCTGAAAACTGAGCCAGATAGCGTATACCATTGGGAAGGCAATAAAAACAGTAAACCCAATAATAAACGGCGAGGCAAACAAGTAGCCCTCGGCCCATTCTCTCAAGACCATGCGGCTGGGCAGCCGGCGTTTTTTTTGCGGTACTTCGGTTGTGACCATTGTATTTCCCCCTGACCGGCCGCGAGAGGGTTGCAAACGCGGCCCTCTCGCGGCGTTACTAACTTGTTGTTACAACCTCAATTACCCAACCGAAGCCCAGTAATCGTCAATGACTTTTTGCAGTTCTTCATCAACTTTGGGCAGTACTTCTGCGGCGGTGGCGCTGCCGCCCAGCATGGGGTCGTAACCTACGGGTTTGACCACTTCGCTCCACATCTTGCTGCGCGGAATGCCGCCCACCACGTCAACTTCTGAGCGTTTGAAGGCTTCAATGAAGGCCTTGCCATTTTCAACACCAAATTTTTCCTTGATGGTGGGAATCCAGAAACTTTCAACCAGGTCAAAGTTGTTGGGGATGCGCCCGGTGGTTTCTGAGTAAATCTTGTCGCCTTCGTCGCTGCCCATAAAGTGTGCAAAATCCCAGGCGGCGTCTACATTGTCGCTCTTGGGTAAGGCCACGCCTTCGGCCCAACCGCGATGGGGGCGGCTGGAGTCGGCGGCTTCGGGCATCATCACCACATCAAACTCAATTTGTTTGTTTTGGTCGCGCAGTTCCGGGCTGTTCAATCGGCCAAAGAACCACGGGCCTTCGTACTTCATGGCCGCGTTGCCGGTTTCAATGGTGTTGGCGCCGCCTTCCAAATCTGCCGGGGTGGGCGAGATTTTCAGGGTGTGGTACACATCGTAGGCCATCAGTTGCAGCATATCTACAATTTCCGGCTGGTTGAATTGCGCCTTTTTGGGGTCTACAATTTCATCAAATTCCTGTTTGCCGGTGCTGCGAATCCACTGAATATCGCGGAACCAACTGCCGTTGGCCTGCAAGCCAAACATTTTGTTGTCGCCGCCGGTGTTGGTGAGTTTTTTGGCTACCTCCAAAAATTCGTCCAGTTTCATGTTGTCGGTGGGGTAATCTATTCCGGCTTCATCGAACGGTTTTTTGGCGTAGAACAGCACCATGGTGCCCAATTGCAGCGGAATGAGGTAGCGTTTGCCGTCGCGGCGGGTGCTGACTTCTACACTGGCTACGCCTTCGGGGTAGGGCGCGGTAAAGTTATCTCGCTTGACGTAGTCGTCAATGGGGGCCAGCACGCCGCTGTCGGCAAAGAGCTGCCATTCCCAGCCCTGGAAGGATGACACGGCAGGCGGGGTGCCGCCGGCAATGGCGGTTTGCAGTTTGGGGTAAAAATTGTTGTTGGGGTCAGCTACGCTGGTAACCTTGATGGTAACATTGGGGTTCCGTTCTTTGTACAGGGCCGAAAGTTTGTCCCAGGCTTCAATGTCGGCCGGGTCACCCCAGGCCAGAAATTCCAGCTCAACCGGAGCTGCCGCCGGCGCCTCGGCTTTGCCGCCGGAGGATG